>NZ_JAKKRK010000043.1:0-44763 GCF_025654545.1 Shewanella sp. SM20
TGATGGTTCAATGCCTGTTGTGGCTAGTTGGTTTACACGCACAGCAACAGGGCTGGGATAAGCATTTTCAGGCCAATACCATTGGGCATCGAACGGTACTCTCAACGATTCGCTTGGGATTGGAGGTACTCAGGCGGCCTGATTATCAAATCACGGAGAAAGAATTGCTGGCGGCCTGGGTATTATTCGCCAATCAGTTGCTCAAATATGGCTATGCTATGGCTGATTTATGAGGGGATCCTTCAGGGCAGAGTATTAAGTTTCACTCAAACACCATTTGTACCATAGGCCGTAATTAATAGTTTTATTTTGTTCATGTTTTAAGTAGCTTAGTTTAAAAGTAATAGAGTCTAAAAGTGACTTAACTTAATTAGTACTCACACGAGTACTCACTTAGAAAGAAAGGTAGTTTTATATGAAAAGACAACAAGGTTTTACCTTAATTGAATTAGTCGTAGTGATCATTATCTTAGGTATTCTTGCTGTCACAGCGGCACCTAAGTTTATTAACCTGCAAGGTGATGCGCGTGTTTCTGCTTTGAATGGCCTAAAAGCCTCAATCCAAGGTGCAAATAGCTTGGTTTATTCTAAAGCGGCCTTGGCTGGAGAAGAGAAAAAAGCAGCAACAGCAACTCCTCCTCCTTCTGTTGATATTGGCACAGGTACTAACGCAGTTACGCAATTTGGCTATCTTCAAGCAACAGAAATTGAGTTGGAGAATGCTATAGAAGTGAGCTTTGATGAAGGAACCAGTGCTACAGATCCAACAGTTGCTACTGACACCGGTGCAGATTGGATTATATTTGAAGGTCAGGGTATTGTGACCATGTGGCAAAAAGGTGCTCCAGCAGAATGTCGTTTTACTTATAAACAAGCAGAAAGTGCGACAGTTGCTCCTGTTTTCTCTGCAATTCCTGATGCTTCTGATTGTTAATATGCATTTATGAAAAGGCCTGCCTAGCAGGCCTTTTTTTTAGATAAAATGCGGTTCTTACATGATTTTAAATAAATGAGTCCGCCAAGAGTTTTCCGACATTTATTTGCGTTAATCATATCGTTGGCAGAAACTGAACCTAGTACATGAAATCAGCAATTAACGCGAGTGATGCTTAAATTCTCTATGTCAAAACAGGCCGGATTTACTTTAGTAGAATTAGTAACGACCATCATCTTGATTTCAATTCTTGCTGTGGTTGTACTGCCACGCCTGTTTACTCAGTCTTCCTACAGTGCCTATAGTTTACGTAACGAGTTCATTAGCGAGCTGCGTCAAGTACAGCAAAAAGCGCTCAATAATACCGACAGATGTTTTCGTGTAACTGTTTCTGGCACTGGCTATCAAGTGAGTCAATTCTCTGCCCGAAATGGGGCGGTTTGTTCTGGTACCGCATTATCGCCAAACCCGCTTTATACCCAAGCTTTTCAAGGTGGTGCTCAATTAGTGCTAGTGAGCACTAACAGCAGCAACTTTACCCTTGATTTCGATATCAATGGCCGACTTTTTCCAAGCTGTAATAGTGATTGTATTCGCGTGACTGCAAATGACACTGTGATGATTAATGTCTCCAGCGAGGGCTATATTTATGCCAACTAATGCTCTCTTTAAAGGACATATTCAAGCTCGTCAATTAGGTTTTACCCTTATCGAATTAGTCATTGGTATGTTAGTGATTGGCATTGCAATAGTGATGCTAACCAGCATGTTATTCCCCCAAGCTGATCGTGCGGCCAGTACCTTACATAGAGTACGCAGTGCTGAGCTTGCACATTCGGTGATGAATGAAATCTGGGGTAAACGTTACGATCAAAACACCAATGCCAATGGTGGCACGCCAGCCTGTGGTAGTCCGCTAGGGAGTAATTGTTCAACGTTATTAGGCCCTGAGTTCGGTGAGAGTCGTAACAACTTTAACGATGTGGATGATTACAACGGCTTAAATGAAACCGCGACTATGCTCAATTCGACCCAAACCTATGCAAATGCTTATCCTAACTATCACTTAAGCGTCACAGTTGCCTATGGCGCAGTGTCCAATACTAAGCTAGTGACGATTAATGTGACTACGCCCGACAACGAAGTGATTACTTACAATATGGTGAGGAGTAATTACTGATGGCCTCACCTTTATCTACGGTTAATAAAAAATCCACACTAGGTTTTACCTTGGTCGAGATGGTCACCGTTATCTTGATTCTGGGGATTCTTGTGGTCGGGGTGAGTAGCTTTATTATTTTTGGTACGCGGATTTTTGTGGAGTCGAGTTCAGTCGATCAGGTACTCAGTCAGAGCCGTTTTGCCGTTGAGCGAATGACCCGTGAGCTACGTAGTGCTTTGCCCAACAGTGTGCGTCTTAATAGCGATTCGCTGACCTATCAATGTGTTGAATTTGTACCGATCGAGGCCAGCACGACTTATCTTGCTATGCCAATTATCCCCGCTGCGGCCGCGAGTACTGGCATAGTTATTCTAGATAATACCGCGAGTGCGATTCGCGTGAATCAATTCGCTTGGATCTATCCCTTGGTTGACGCCGATGTGTATAGCAGCGCGAGACAAAAACGAGCACAGATTAAAACACCTCCTCTGACCTTGGCTAATCAAGTGACACTGACTTTTACTGCGCCAACACGTTTTGCCGAAGCATCACCACGACAAAGGATCTATTTTGGTTCGAGTCCTGTGAGCTATTGCTTTGAAAAGGGGGCAAGCGGTAATTATTTGCAAATAGTGCGTTATGCTGGTTATAACTTTAATACCGTTCAACCAAATCCAGCCACTATGGGCACGGGCGTGCTAATGGCGCAAAGTGTGGCAAATGTTTTAAATAATGGTGCTGATTTACCGCTGATTTTAACGCCATCTAGCCTAGTGAATAATGCCATGGTGCATTTACAACCGCGGTTTAATGTAAATGGTGAGACGTTCCAATATCGACATCAAGTGCAGGTGATCAATGTCCCTTAATTCACATTGTCGCTCGGTAGGGCGTAACTCAGCATCCAGATCATCACTATCAAGATCGTCCTCTCACGCTCTGCCTGCGCGTCAACACGGCAGTGCATTGATTATTGGCGTATTTGTGATCACTGTGATGTTTCTACTGGCGTCAGCCCTGATCAATATTGTGCAGGATGGGGATACTGGATTAACCCAAGAGGTGTGGGGGACTCGTGCCTTTGCTGCCGCGAACAGTGGCGCCGATGCCGCATTGGCAACATTGTTCCCATTAAATGGTTTAGTTGGCATTTGCCCTGCAACGAGCACTTGGAATCCACCTAATGTAACTGGTTTCCATGCCTGCACTGTGACCTTGACGTGCAAAGCCTATGCGGTAGGTACAACCACCCAATATCGAATCAACAGTAAAGCAGTATGTGAAAGCGGCGAGACCCGTGTTAGCCGACAAGTTGAGGTAGAAGCTCGTGGGAATTAATCTTTTTTATCGTGCCATATTGGCAGCACTTATCTTGAGTTTTCCCTCGTCAGTGATGGCATTCGACCCTATTGACCAGACTGTTATTTTTGCCAAGGTTGCTCAAGGACACCATGGTGATAATTCTAATGTATGCCATCAAATATCATCGGCACAGCTGATGATAAACGGTAATGGCATCATTAATGGTACTGGTGGTGCTAGATTAGATTATTGTTCGAGTAACGATGGCAGCGGGCTTGCTGATAACAGTTGTGATAACGGGTCTGGTGGAGTGCGAAAATGTACTATTGATGGCAGTGATATTCGAGGGTTAAATTTAACTGGGAACAACGCTTTTTTATCGAGTAGCGGCGCTGGTGGCGGTTATGGTTCTTGTAATACTGGCGAGCAATTAACGCTTGGTGGTAATGGGCAAAGTCAGTTTAGCAATGTTTCGCTTTATTCTGCTTGTACTCTGACTCTATCGGCAACTCAAAATGAGTATCGATTTAACGCTATCGCTATTGGGGGTGGCGCGACACTCGTTTTACCTGAAGGGGACTATTGGGTAGATAGTTTTACTTTGAATCAAGATGCTAAGGTGATTTTGCAAGGCAATGTCCGCATTTTTATAAAGCAACAGTTTGAATTAAATGGCAGTAAATTCAATGAAAATAATGCTGCTTCTGCTCTTATTATCGGTTATAGCAATATTCAGCTAAATAGTGATGCTGTACTCAATGGGCGAGTTTATAGCGATGCAACATTAAGTCTAAATAATAACTCGATTATCAATGGCCGAGTCACCAGCCGTTATTTGGTTATGAGTAGTGGTCGTATTAATGATTATGTACCGGTATTACAGTGTTTTAATGACACTTTCTCCCAAAGTGCATTAAGCAGTGATTGGGTCGTTTCCCGTAGCAGTGGCACTTTTACTCCATCTATTCGAAGTGGTCGATTACGCTTAACCGAAGCTAAATCTGACCAATCTACGGCATCTACCTATCAAAGACTCTTTCCTGGAAAAGCTAACTTAGTGGAGATCCAGTTTGATCACTATGCCTATGGTGGCAATGGTGCCGACGGCATTGCGGTAGTGTTATCGGATGCTTCTATAACGCCGCAGCCTGGTGCCTTTGGCGGTCCATTGGGTTACGGTTATAAACCTGGTATTAATGGGTTCGCGGGTGGTTGGCTTGGGTTTGGTATTGATGAGTTCGGTAACTTCTCTGGTGAAGGCGGTAGTTCTAATGTCGGCCAGCGACGCCAGTCCGTTGCGGTTCGCGGTTCGGGTGTCGGCACGTCAGGGTATAATTATTTACGCGGCGCTTGTAGTAATGGCACTACTAATACGAACGGTAGTTGCTTATCGCCTGCGGTAGACGGCAATAATGTATCGCCTGCGCACAGGTATAAAATCACAATTGATTCGCAAGCCGCGAATCAATCTATTGTGAAAATTGAGCGTAATACAGGTTCGGGTTTTGTGACTTTAGTTCCCGCATTTAACGCCGCAGCACAAAATGGTCAGGCGGCCATTCCAAGTGATTTTTTATTGTCTTTAACGGGCTCAACGGGGGGCTCAAATAACAACCACGAAATCGATAACGTGCAAATTTGTGCGTTAAAATCGAATCCTATTGGTGCTCAGATCGATCATTTTGAGTTTGATCATACGGGTCAAGGTCTGACCTGTAATGCTGAGACGGTAACGATTAGAGCCTGTGCCAATGCCAATTGTAGTCAACTCTTTACTGCACCTATTAGCGCAACCTTATTACCTGATTCTGCGGCAGATGGCGTATGGGTTGGCGGTAATCAAGTGAGCTTTAGCGGTGGCACGGCGCAACTGCAACTGAGGCGAAATACTCCCGGTGTAGTGACTTTAGGGGTGAAGGGCTCTAATCCCACCACCAAACCCTTAAGCAAAACCCTTTGCCGTATTGGTAATGGTGGCTTGAGTGAGAACAATTGTTCACTCACCTTTGCCGACAGTGGTTTTGTATTCGATGTACCCGATAAGCGTGCGAATCGCCCCGAGCAAGTGTTAGTCAAAGCGGTGAAGAAATCCGATGTGACGAAGCAGTGTGTCCCAAGCTTCCAAAGCCAGACCAAAACGCTGAATTTCTGGAGCAGTTACCAAACGCCAAGCGCGCCTATCTCGCCTAAAGCCGTCACCATCAACAATACGGCAATTGGCACCTCGAGTACCTTGCCTACGGCGGTGAACCTGCTGTTTGATACCAACGGACAAGCAAGCATTTCAGTCAATTACCCTGATGCAGGTAAATTACAATTAGATGCAAAATATACAGGTACTGGTGATGAACAGGGCTTAGTCATGGCAGGTTCAGACCAATTTGTCAGCGTACCAGCGGGATTGTGTGTTAAGCCTGTAGATGCCAATGCTAGCTGCTCAAGCGCGAATATGACGTGTAATGTCTATCGTAAAGCGGGTCAAACCTTTGGCATGACGGTGCAAGCTATGGCTTGGCAGGTAGATAATGATAGCGATTTTTGTAGTGGTAATCTGCCAACGCCCAATTTTATTGATACTGCTATGACACTAGCCAGTAAAGTGATCGCTCCAACTCTAGCCAGTGGCGCGAACAATGGTGTGTTAGGTGTAACTTCTTACAGCCATAGCGCGCAAATTAATAATCTGAATACCATCAATAATCAAACGATTAGCGAGGTTGGAGTATTCCAGATTTCAGCTACGGCCAAGGCTAATTACCTTGGTTCTGCGAGTAGTTTAAATATCCCTACCGCAAATTCTGTCAATATTGGCCGTTTTGTGCCCGATAGATTTTTAGTCAGTAACGTATCGGTCATACCCGCCTGCGGCGGCTTTAGCTATATGGATCAGTTGTTCCCTATGTCGATGGAGCTCAGTGCTTTAAATATCGCGGGGGATATAACGAAAAACTATTTCCCGCCATTTTCCCTCGCCACTGCCAAATTAGTGGGAGAAAACAACAATAATGGTGTCGATTTACAGAGTCGCTTAAGTGCCTTACCTATAAAGGCTGATAGTTGGAATCAAGGTGTGGCGACGGTCGATGCTTCTTACCAAGCTAACTTTAGTCGGGTGACCCCAAATGTGGCGACGAATCTGTATCAGGATGGCCCCTTCGAGCTGCTCGATATTGGCGTGCAATTGATGGATAACGATCCTCGGCCGAATGGGCTTTACAGCTATGTGGCCTCACCAGACATGGATGCGGCATCTACAGGCACTTGCACTAACTGTAATGCTAAGAAAATCAGCACTCAAACCCTTCGTCATGGTCGTGTGGTGATGGATAACACCTATGGTCCTGAGACAGAAATACTGCGTATGCCGACTCGAGCCGAATATTGGAATGGCAGCAGCTGGGCCTTAAATACTGCCGATAACTGCACAACGGCAGTGTATGCTTTGGGTTCGCAGGTTGATCATTCCGCTCTGGGTTACAATTTTGATCCCGACTTAGTGGCGGGACAAAGTGTTGTGCGTTCTGGCGGGACTGCAACATTCCAAGCTGGCCAATTTGAGTTGCTCTGGCAAGCCGTTACAACAAGTGGGTTGCCATACCGCGGCCAAGTGATGGCGCCCTTGGATGTGCCGACATGGCTAGAATGGTACTGGAATTGGAATGGCGTATCGCCAACAGCGGTCACTGAACCGCGGGCAAGTGCGTATTTTGGTCGTTATCGAGGGCATGATAAAATAATCTATTGGCGTGAGGTAAACTAATCTGAGTTATTTCTCTCATTAAATTGAACTCAGGCTTTCCCTTGAAATGGGCTGCCATTTTACTTATTAGAAGTCGACGAAAACGCTTGTAACAGATTCTAAATGCAATGCCTTAGTTTGATATTTGTTGCTGAATTGTATGTTTGCTCGTTTTTTGTTGCTGATATTTTCGTCAATAAACAGTATTTTCCGCTTAAATACTGTTTTTTACGTGGCGATTTGAAAAAAAATCACTTCATTAGCGATTGTTAACCTCCTCGGTCTTGTGGAATCAGGGTGGCATTGATAAAGTTAGCTGATTTTTCTTTTCTTCTGACTCCACAGAATACAGGCTAGTTACATGTTTAAGAAGCTACGCGGCATTTTTTCTAATGATCTATCGATCGATTTGGGTACAGCTAACACATTAATTTATGTTCGTGGCGAAGGCATAGTCCTCAATGAGCCTTCTGTTGTTGCTATACGTGGTGAGCGTAGTGGCTCCGGTCAGAAATCTGTTGCCGCGGTCGGCACAGAAGCTAAACAAATGCTAGGCAGAACGCCTGGCAATATCCAAGCTATCCGCCCAATGAAGGACGGTGTTATTGCAGATTTTTATGTGACGGAGAAAATGTTGCAGCACTTTATTAAACAAGTGCACAACAATAGTTTTTTTCGTCCAAGTCCACGCGTGCTTGTGTGTGTGCCCGTTGGTGCTACTCAAGTAGAACGCCGTGCTATTCGTGAATCAGCCATGGGCGCTGGTGCTCGCGAAGTGTATTTAATTGAAGAACCAATGGCAGCTGCGATTGGTGCGGGTTTACCCGTATCTGAAGCGACCGGCTCTATGGTGGTGGATATCGGTGGTGGTACCACTGAAGTCGCGATTATTTCACTTAATGGTGTAGTGTATTCGTCTTCGGTACGTATCGGCGGTGATAAGTTTGATGATGCGATCATCAACTACGTCCGCCGTAATTACGGGAGCTTGATTGGTGAAGCTACGGCTGAGCGTATCAAGCACACTATCGGCACTGCTTATCCTGGCGATGAAGTGCTCGAGATCGAAGTCCGCGGCCGTAATTTGGCAGAAGGTGTACCTCGTAGCTTTACACTGAACAGCAATGAAATTTTAGAAGCCTTACAAGAGCCATTATCTGGCATCGTAAGTGCTGTGATGGTGGCGTTAGAACAATCTCCACCAGAATTAGCTTCAGATATTTCTGAGCGCGGTATGGTGTTAACTGGCGGCGGCGCTTTATTGCGTGATTTAGACCGTTTATTAATGCAAGAAACCGGAATTCCTGTAATGGTGGCGGACGATCCATTGACCTGCGTAGCACGTGGCGGTGGTAAAGCCCTCGAAATGATTGATATGCACGGCGGCGATCTGTTCTCCGAAGAAACCTAATTTAACTTCGGTATGGGGCGGTTAATCACCGCCTTAGCTTTCCTATGAAGCCAATTTTTGTTCGTGGTATTTCAAACCAATTCCGTCTGACACTGGCAATTATTTTGTCGGTGGCTTTGCTCGTGGCTAATCATCGCCTCGATCCTGTACGGCAATCGTTATCCTCTTTCTTTAGTCCATTGCAGTATTTAGCGAGCGTGCCCGGTGTTGCGCTTGACTGGTCGTCTGAAAGTTTTGCCACCCGCAATATGTTAGCGTTGCAGAATAAAGAGCTGCTCAGGCAGCAATTGCTGATGAGTGAACGCTTACAGCGTTTCGAACACTTACGCCAAGAAAATGAACGTTTACGCGCACTGTTGGGCTCACCAGCCTACCTTGATTCGCGCAAAATGGTGGCTGAAGTATTGGAGGTTGCTAGCGATCCTTTCCATCACTATGCGGTGCTAAACCATGGTTCACGCAGTGGTGTATTTGTTGGGCAGCCTGTGGTCGATGCCCAAGGGGTTGTTGGCCAAGTGGTACAAGTCAGTGAAATGACCAGTAGGGTGTTATTGCTCTCCGATGTATCACACGGATTACCTGTGCGTATCACCCGTAATGATGTGCGCCTTGTTGCCAATGGTACGGGTGAGTTAGATGAAATAGAGCTGCGCCATGTGGCCAAGAGTACTGACATTCGTGTTGGCGATTTGCTGGTCACATCAGGTTTAGGGAATCGTTTCCCGGAAGGTTATCCGGTTGCGCGGGTAATGGAAGTGTTGACTGAAGATGGCCAAAGTTACGCTCGAGTCACCGCCCAGCCTTTAGCGGCGTTAGATCGTATTCGTTATTTATTGTTGATTTGGCCATCCCCCGATTCTGGTGTGACTTTACCGAGTCAGCCTACCGTGCCTGCTGCGGATCATTCATCGAGCGATAATGTATCAAAAGCAGATAGCGCTGTTCCTGCTGGTGGAAGTGTCACGCCAGCAGAGGCTTCTAAACCTGTGACCGCGCCTGCGACCAAACCGTCAACGGAAACCACTCCTCCTGTGGCTGAGGTGCATTAATGAGTTTTCAGGCCGCCAATGGGCGCTTTATTGTTTGGGTGACATTATTTATCGGCGTGATCAGCCAGATCATGCCTTTACCAAGTGCTGTTGATGCTTGGCGTCCAGACTGGCTATTAATGATTGTTCTCTATTGGTCTATCGCATTACCCCACAGATACAACATCTTAACCGCATGGGTTTTAGGCCTAGTATTAGATATTTTATTGGGAGCCACCTTAGGTGTGCGTTCTTTAGCCATGTCTTTGGTTATTTATATTGCTATCTTGCATTGCCAGCGTTTGCGAAACTTCCCTCAATGGCAGCAGTCGTTAGTGATCATGCTACTGATTTGTATTTATCACTTAGTGATTTACTGGGTGGAATTTGTGATGCAAGAGGCTGTTTTCAAAACAGATCTATTTTTACCTGCGATTTCAGGATTAGTGATCTGGCCTTGGATATTTTGGATTTTACGTCGGGTTCGACGTCATTATAAGGTTCGTTAACTGTGGATTTAGTTTTAGCTTCAACTTCGCCACGTCGCAAAGAATTATTGGCACAGATTGGATTCGGTCGTCCTGAGTTTAGTTTCACGCAAGTGGCACCGGATATTGATGAAACTGTGCAACAGGGCGAAGCACCAAGGGATTATGTACGACGTTTAGCCGCTGAAAAAGCCCAAGCTGGACTGGCATTATGCGCAGATATGTCACAGCCTGCTGTATTAGGTTCTGATACTATCGTAGTGCTTGAAAATCAAATATTAGGTAAACCGCTGGATGTGGCCGATGCTAAGCAAACGCTCAGTGAACTGTCTGGCCGAACGCATACTGTGATGACGGCTGTGGCACTGACCTACAAAGCAGGCGAGTCTGACTCAACCTTAAAAACCTCAGTGCGCTTAGTCGAAACACAAGTGCGTTTTTGCGCTTTATCGACAGCTGACATTGAGGCTTATGTGGCTTCAAAAGAGCCCATGGATAAGGCGGGCAGTTATGGCATTCAAGGGCTCGGCGGTTGCTTTGTGGCTGCAATTGAAGGCAGTTATTCTGGCGTTGTAGGTTTACCTCTGGTTGAAACGCGTGAGTTGTTAGCCGAAGTTGGCTTTATTTAACTGCTGCTGGTTGCTTATATTGCGATTTTGGCTTGAGGTTAGAATGAACCTTATTGGCGTTTAGGGCTCTGAATCGAGTACTCCAATGACGTTGACCTTGTTCCTTTATTCGGTTTTCATGCTTAGAGAGTTTGTAACTTCGATTAATTAATCTAGTTTCCCGAATGGGGTGAGTCGTGAATACCAGTCGCTTAAATCCAAATAAAATACAGCGCAAGATGGGTTCAGAATTACTGATCAACGTAACTCCATCTGAGGCGCGCGTTGCTTTAGTTGAGCATGGTGTGCTGCAAGAAGTCCATATTGAACGCCGGATGAAACGGGGTTTAGTGGGGAATATTTACAAAGGTAAAATCAGCCGTGTGTTACCCGGTATGCAAGCCGCCTTTGTCGATATTGGCTTAGATAAAGCGGCTTTTTTACATGCGTCCGACATAGTACCGCACACTGAGTGTGTCGCCGATGTTGAGAAAGGTCATTTCGTTGTTCGTGATATCGCCGAGTTAGTCCGTCAAGGGCAAGACATTATGGTGCAAGTGGTTAAAGATCCGCTGGGCACTAAGGGCGCACGCCTAACGACCGATATCACGCTGCCTTCCCGTTATTTAGTCTTTATGCCAGGTTCTAGCCATGTTGGTGTTTCCCAGCGTATTGAACTAGAAGAAGAACGCAGTCGCCTCAAACAAATTACTTTGCCCTATGTTGATGATGACGGTGGTTTTATTATCCGCACTGCCGCCGAAGGTGTAGGGGAAGATGAGTTATCCCAAGATGCGGCATTTTTACGCCGAGTTTGGTCAAAGGTGAGTGAGCGACGTAAACGCAGTGGTGTGTCGCTCCTGTATCAAGATTTAGCCTTACCTGTGCGCATTGTGCGTGATTTTGTCGGTACTGAGCTGGACCGTATTCAAGTGGATTCTCGCCGCACTTTTGCCGAGTTGCAGTCTTTTGCGCAGGAGTTTATGCCAGAGATTGCCGATAAGATTGAGCACTATTCAGGGCCTGCGCCTATTTTTGATCTCTACGATGTGGAGAACGAAATTCAACGTGCACTCGGCCGTAAAGTCGAGCTCAAGTCTGGTGGCTATTTGATCATAGATCAAACTGAAGCCATGACGACTGTGGATATCAATACTGGCGCCTTTGTGGGGCACAGGAATCTTGAAGAAACCATCTTTAATACCAACCTCGAAGCGACCCAAGCGATAGCGAGGCAGTTACGTCTGCGTAATCTCGGCGGCATCATTATTATCGATTTTATCGACATGATGACGGCGGATCATAAGGCTCGTGTTCTTAGTAGCTTAACCAGCGCTTTGTCTAAGGATAGGGTAAAAACCAATGTGAGTGGTTTTTCGGGGTTAGGTCTAGTCGAAATGACCCGTAAGCGTACCCGCGAAAGTTTAGAGCATGTCGTCTGCGGCGAATGTCCGGCCTGCCATGGCACGGGGAGCATGAAGACAGTTGAGACGGTTTCCTATGAGGTCTTTCGCGAAATAATCCGTTTAAACCGTGCCTACGATGCTGATGAGTTCCTGTTGTATTGTTCGCCTGCCGTGTATCAAAGTCTGCATACCGATGATAATCATCTTATTGCTGAACTTGAGGTTTACATAGGTAAGCGCATCCGTTTGCAAAATGAGCCTATGTACTCACAGCACAAATACGATGTGGTGATGATGTAGTGGCTACGCTTTTTACTGCAAAAAAATTTAGCCGTTTTTGTTGGCAATTTCTGGCGCTTATTTTGGTCTTGTTTGCGCTTGCCGTCAGTTTGATCCGTGGTTTATTACCGCAGGTTGATGAAGTTCGCCAGCAACTGGTGAATTACGTAAAAAGCGAATATAAAGTCGATGTGCAAGTGGGGGAGTTATCCGCCCATTGGCAGGCATTTGGTCCTGCACTTAACATCGATGACTTAGTGATCCCGCCACAGGAACAACTGCCTGTGACCTTGATGATCAAGAACGTACAAGTGAAGTTAGATTTTTGGCAATCGCTGTTCACGCTCACCCCGCGAATCGAAGATGTTATTTTTGAGGGTGTCCATGTCGCTTTAGACATGGATAAACTTACCGAGAACGATCCCGCCACAATTAATAAAGCCCCGCAACTCGATTGGCTCTATGCCCTATTACTCAAACAACTCGATAGATTCTCCTTAACCAATGCCACAGTGCAATTGCTGAGCATGCACCAAGAGTTTCGCCCGATCCATATCCGTCATTTGAACTGGCGCAATCAGGGTGAACGTCACCGGGGTGCGGGAGAGTTGTATCTTGATAGTCATGCCTCTGAGCATGAGTCTCTCGGATTACAGTTAGATATCAAGGGTGATGGTGCAAATCCCGACAGTTTGACTGGGCAGATTTATTTGGCGGCTAACTCTTTGGATTTAGGTGAATGGGCTTCACGTCAGCCTAATCCCTATGATTCTACTCAAAAGTTACCCTTAGAAGGGGTTGTCAATCTTAAGGCTTGGCTTACGTTTGCCGACCGCAGCATCAGTTCTGCTATGGTTCATTTTGAGCCGAGCTGGCTGCAATGGACATTAAAGCAAGAGCCGCAGAAATTTGAAATTCAAGCGGGTGACATTGTTTGGCAGCCAAAGGCGACGGGTTGGGAAGTGCAAAGTTCAGGACTGGATTTTGTCACCAATGGTGAGCATTGGCCGGCGTTAATGCTGGCCGCGAAGCGTCAAAACGATGAATTATTTGCCTATGTGAATCAAGTTAATACTCAGAGTCTATTGCCGCTGCTGCCGCTATTCCCAGGAGTCGATAAAGCTGTATTGCGTCAATGGCATGCGTTAGCTCCCGAGGCTAATATTGGACCAATCCGCCTGTATCAAAAAGCCGACCAGCCTTTGCTCGCCAGTACCGAAGTGAAGCAGTTGCATTGGCAGAAGGTCGAGGGTATTCCCAATACTCATCCTGTAGATGTGAACCTTCGCTGGCAAGATAAGACGCTGTATTTCTCTCTACCTGAACAAGTGTACACCCTCGATTTTGGTGATGAATTTTCGGCGCCATTAGTGTTCAATGGTGCGCCAATTGATGGTCAATTCGATACTGAACATCTGAGTTTAAATGTGCCCCAGTTGCAGTTTGAAAACGAAGATATCGGCGTTGATGCGGCATTGAATTTGGACTTTAGCGGTGCTGCACACATGGCGCTGGCGGCCAATGTTCGTCTCAACAATGTGGCTAATGCCGACAAGTATTTCCCCAATAAGGCGATGGGTGAATCACTGGCCGAGTATTTGGATACTGGGCTTAAAGCGGGTCAGACCCAAGATGCGCAAGTTGTTTGGCGTGGTCCGTTAAGTGGTTTTCCCTTCGACGATAATAGCGGCGTATTTCAGGCAGCATTTACCTTAACAGATGCCAAATTTCAGTTTCAACCCGACTGGCCTGCGGTCACAGATCTGTCCCTTAACGCTTTGTTTGAAAATACCCGCATGGATCTTTGGTTAAACCAAGGCAAGCTGATGAATGTGGATGCCACAGGGGCCCATGTATTTATTCCCGCCATTGGTGAACAGACGCTGCTAAGGATTGAAGCCGAACTTGCTACTCAAGGCAGTGCGGCGACTAAGGTGTTACAAGCCTCACCTTTGGCGAACTCAGTAGGTAAAACCTTAGATGTCGTGCAAGTGCAAGGTGCTGTCACTGGCACTTTAGACATCAGCATTCCACTGTATGAAGGTGAAGCTGAAGATATTCGTGGTCAAATCCGTTTTGATAACACACCGGTATATATTGCTCAGCCAGGGCTTCAACTTCATGGCGTGACTGGTGTTGTCGACTTTGCGAATGAGGTTGTGACAGGAAAAGGCATCAAAGCGCGCTTGTTCGAACAACCGCTTAGTTTAACTTTCGACACTCAGCCTAAAGGTAAAGATTTTGGCCTTAATCTTTCGCTGAAAAGTCGTTGGGATCTCAGTCGTCTCCCCGATGAATTGCACAATCCCTTGAGTGATTTTTATCAGGGCAAAATCAGTTGGGACGGTGCTATGACTATGCTATTTACTGAGCAAGGTTATCAAATCCAAGCCAAAGTGACTTCGGATATGCTGGGGACGCAACTGTTACTCCCTGGATACTTTGCTAAACCCGAAAATGAACCACGACCTTTAGTCGCCGAGTTTGTTGGCGATCAAGATAATGCGACGCTCGATGTCAAACTTGCCAGTCATGCCGAGTTTATCGGTGGTTTCGATGCCGATAAAGGCGCAAATTTTAGTTATTTTGACTTGTTATTGGGGCGTTTATTCGATGTTGATGAAGCCAGAAATACGGAACAAGGTCATATTCAAATCGATCTCGGTAAGGCCAAATTAGCCGAATGGTTACCTGTGATTAATGCCTTTGTTGGTCAAGAGAAAATACCGAAAACGGGCATTTTAGTTGATGATATTCCACATAAAAGTTTATTTCCCGCGGTGGCGAGTATCGATTCTCATATCGGTCGGCTCGATCTTTTAGGGCAACAACTGACGGAGCTTAGGCTTAATGCTAAGCCTAACGAGACGGGATGGCGTTTTAATACCGTTGCCAACGAATTTGACGGTTGGATCGATTTCTATCCAAATTGGAAAACTCAAGGTCTCAAAGTTGTGGCGAATAAATTCTATTTTTCACCTGAGGTAAAGCCGAACTCGGATGCCGATTTTGCCAGTGATCAAGTGCTCACTAACTTGCCGCCAGTTGCAGTGAATGTGGAAGATTTTCGTTTCTTCGATAAATCCTTTGGAAAGCTTGTTTTGCAGGCGAGCCCACAAGCGGCAGGATATAAGATTCAAACATTGTCTTTGACTACGCCCAATGTCAATTTGCAGGGCAGTGGCATTTGGCAGCAACAGGCTGGACAGAATAAAACTGACCTCAGTGTTGAGTTAAATGCCACTCAGTTTAGTTATCTATCTGCTCAATTGGGTATAGAGCCTGGCGTTAATGAAGCCCCCTTGAAGGTTAATGCGGACTTATCTTGGCAAGGTGCTCCCTATGCCTTCTCCCTCGAAACCTTAAATGGCAAGGTGAAATTCAACTTAGGCAAAGGCCACTTATCTCAGGTGAGTGACAAGGGCGCGCGGATTTTCTCCCTGTTCAGTTTAGATTCTTTGGTGCGTAAACTGTCGCTGGATTTCACCGATGTCTTCGGTCAGGGCATGTATTTCAATTCTTTCAATGGCAATTTGCAGATTGATAATGGCGTGGTGAAAACTACAGACACTGAAATGGATGCCATCGCGGGTAATATGAAGGTGCGTGGCTATACGGATCTCACCACTGAAAGTTTGAATTACGATATCCGCTTTGTGCCGCAGTTGGCCTCAAGTGTGCCGACTGTCGTATTGCTCAGTACCAGCGCTTGGACACTGGGTCTGGGAGCCTTTGCCCTGACAAAAGTGCTTGAGCCTGTGATTGAAGTGATTTCAGAAATTCGTTTTCGGGTGACTGGGACTATGGCTGAGCCTGTGGTCGAAGAGTTAGAGCGTAAGAGTAAAGAGATTGAAATTCCAGAATCTATTTTACCTGTAGTTGGCGTTGAGCGCCCAGCGGTGCCGACTGAAGCCGCGAGTCATAACGCCGATATCACTCAGCCGGTAGAGACTAAATCGACCGAGGCTCAATTAACAGAAGCTAAGCCAACTGAAACTAAGTTAACTGAAGCTCAGTCAACTGAAGTTAAACCAAGCAACGCTAAATCTGAGCCACAGCTTCAAGCAACACAACCAGAAGCGCTCGAGCCACAAGACGTTAAGCCTGAAGAGGCCAGATCTGAAGAATCAAAGTCAGAAGAGCTAAAGCCAGCAACAGATCAAATTAAAGCGCTCGATTTAAAGCGGGAGCAACCTCAAGCGACGCCTTCGCCTGAAGCGCCGAACACGCCTGCCACACCAGAGAATCAGCCAGCAGTAGAACCGATTAAGCAAATTCAGGGAGATCAGAATGCACATCAGCCTGTTGCAATGTCAGAGCAGTCGCGACGTCAGCGCCAATCTGCTGTTTATCGAATCGCAGCTTAACGAACTCAGACGGGATGCCGATGCGCCCCATTTAGTCGTGTTACCCGAATGCAGCTTACTGTTTGGTGGCCATGAAAGTCAGCAACTTGTCTATGCGGGCGATGTTCATCAGAGTCCGCTCAAATCGGCGTTAAGTGCACTGGCCGCCAAGTATCGGGTGTTTATGGTCGCGGGGACTATTCCGGTGTTGGCTGAGGATGGTCGTGTCTATAGTCGCAGTTATCTGTTTGATGATAAAGGTGATACTTTAGGGCATTACGATAAACTGCACCTTTTTGATGTGGATGTTGCCGATGGTACAAAACAATATCGCGAGAGCGAAACCTTCTGCCCCGGTGATCACATTAGCGTTATCGATACACCTTTTGGCAAAATTGGCTTAACCATCTGTTATGATTTACGCTTTCCCGACTTGTTTAGGGCGATGCGCCTTGCGGGGGCTGAGATTATTACTGTCCCTTCTGCCTTCACTAAGGTGACGGGGGAAGCCCATTGGCAGGTATTGTTACAGGCAAGAGCGATTGAAACCCAATGCGTTATTCTTGCTGCAGCTCAGTGGGGACAGCATAACGAAGGTAGCCGCGAAACCTGGGGGCAGAGCATGATAGTCGGTCCTTGGGGGAATATTTTGGCTGAACTTAAAACCGGTACTGGTTGGGTACAGGCTGAGGTCGACTTAACCGAACTGCACAGTATTCGCAGTAAAATGCCCGTCATGCAGCATAATCGTTTCCTTGAACCAAGCTTGAAATAATGTGCCAGTAGCCAGTAGCCAGCAGACGAGTTGAAATGCTGAATTTGCGCTTGAGTCGATACGCAGCATTAACACATAGAATTAGTACACCGAATTTACACTCAGAATATCAAGATCCCTTGGGGTCAAAGAGAGCATAGATGCCATTTTTAGCACAAGTAGAGCAAAGTTTATTGAAGAATGGGTTAGCGCTAGATGGCCTGCAAACCTATCTAAACACCATACATCAGCACAAAATCGATTATTCCGATCTCTATTTTCAAGGTAGTCGCCACGAATCTTGGGTGCTGGAAGACGGCATCATCAAAGACGGTAGTTTCCATATTGAACGCGGTGTGGGTGTGCGGGCCATCAGCGGTGAGAAAACGGGTTTTGCCTATGCAGATGATATCACTCCTGCCGCCTTAAGCGCTGCAGTACAGGCTGCCCGTGGCATTGCTAGTGCGGGTGAGCAGACTCAGGTACAAGCCTTTAAACGTCAAAAAGCATTGGCGTTATACGACAGCTTAGATCCGATTGCGGCGATGGAAGAAGTCAAAAAAATCAACCTGCTGAAAGAAGCCGATGCTTTTATTCGCAGTCTAGATAGCCGGATTATTCAAGTGGTGGTTAGCCTTGCTGGTGTGCACGAAGAAATCCTCGTTGCTGCGAGTGATGGCACTCTGGCGGCCGATATCCGTCCTCTGGTGCGTTTTAACTGTAGCGTGATTTTGGAAGAAAACGGTAAACGTGAACGTGGTGGCGCTGGTGGTGGTGGTCGTCATGACTACGGCGTGTTAATGGCAAGCGATGACACAGGTTTACCTATGTGTTTCGCCTTTGCCCGCGAAGCCGTGCGTCAAGCGCAAGTTAACCTTAACGCCATCGATGCACCAGCGGGTGAAATGCCAGTGGTGTTAGGTAATGGCTGGCCCGGTGTATTGCTCCACGAAGCGGTTGGACATGGTTTAGAAGGCGACTTTAACCGTAAGGGCAGCAGTGCCTTTAGCGGCAAGGTTGGTCAGCAAGTTGCGTCTAAGTTAGTGACTGTGGTCGACGATGGCACCTTGCCTAATCGTCGTGGTTCACTCAGCATCGACGATGAAGGTGTACAAACCCAAAGAACCGTATTGATTGAAGACGGTATTTTAAAGGGTTACATCCAAGACAAACTCAATGCTCGCTTAATGGGTGTTGCGCCAACGGGTAACGGTCGCCGCGAATCCTACGCGCATTTGCCTATGCCACGTATGACCAATACTTATATGACGGCCGGTGAGTCAGATCCCAGTGAGATTATTAAGTCAGTGAAGAAGGGTATTTACGCCCCTAACTTTGGCGGTGGTCAAGTTGATATCACTTCGGGTAAGTTTGTGTTCTCAGCATCCGAAGCCTATTTGATTGAAAATGGTGAAGTTACTCAAGCCATTAAGGGTGCTACTTTAATCGGTAATGGCCCTGAGGCTATGAGCCAGATTTCTATGGTCGGTAACGATATGGCTTTAGATCAAGGTGTGGGCGTTTGTGGTAAAGACGGTCAAAGTGTGCCTGTGGGTGTGGGTCAACCGACCCTAAAACTCGATAAGCTCACCGTGGGCGGAACAGCATAAAACCTAGAACCTTACGTCTATAGGTTCTAGTCGCTACCCACCATGAATGTTATCATTCGCAAAGGAAATTAGAGTAACTACTCTAGAGGTGTTAATGAAACTATCACGTGTAGTCTGGCTTTGCCTATTATCATTGCCTTCGGCTGGCTATGCTCAGCCGATTAGCTTTACTGATGCTTGGCAGCAAGTGCTGAAGGTGAGCGACAAATTGCAAGCGCAATCGCAGGAAGTTAACCGCGCTAAGGGTGAACAAGAGGCGGGCGAGAGCTTAAATTTGCCCTCATTAGACATTCGCGGTAACTATATTCATTTGGATAAACCGATTGAGTTTGATCTGAAAGAATTAAATTCTGTGATTTCTATCCCGCCATCGCTTGGGGGCATTATTGCGGGTATTCCGCCGCTGCCCTTAAGTGAACAAGATATTTTTAGCGCCAGCTTACAGGCAATGTGGCCGATTTATACGGGCGGACAAATCACTGCGGCTCAAGGTATACACGCGGCTATGGTGGCCGAGAAGCAACAAGAATTACAATTGGCTACTCGTGATTTATTTACCCTGCTGGTGGATAGATATTACGCTGTCGATGTGACGTTGGCATTGGTGAATACTCAGACTGATCTGGTTGGCTCGTTAGCTAAGCATGTTGATCATGCTTTAGCACTAGAGCGCGAAGGGCAAATTGCGAAGGTTGAGCGCCTCAATGCGCAGGTCGCCCTAGACAATGCTAAAGTCAATTTAGGCAGTGCTCGTCGGCAACACGAAATGGCAGTGATCGCGCTGGCACGTATGCTACAGCAAAGTCAGGTGAGCACAAATTCTCCCTTATTTGTACTGCCACAGGCTCCTTCATTCGCTCAACTCAGCCAAATTACCCTGAGCCAACATCCGGCGCTCAAATTACTCGAAGCGAAAGAAACGCAAGCGAACGGTTTAATAGCGTTGGAAAAAGGTAAATACCATCCAACGGTTTTCCTCTTCGGTAACTACACCTTGTATGAAGAAGACACACTCTTGACGAGCATCACACCTGACTGGATGGTTGGGGTTGGGGTCAATGTGCCACTGATCAGCCGCGATGGTCGTAGCGGTAAGGTCGAAGCGGCGAAAAGTGCACTCTTACAAGCTCGTTATACCAAGGCACAAACTAAACAAGACTTGAGCCTGCTGGTGGATCAAAGCTATCGCCAATTATTACAGGCCGAGGAAGAAGTGACGGCGCTCGATACTTCGCTCGAACTTGCTATTGAAAACCTGCGTCTTAGGGAAATCGCCTTTAATCAAGGGCTTTCAACTTCTATCGACAGAGTCGATGCGGAGCTGAAACTAAGCGCGGTGAAAACTCAGCAATTGGCTGCCCGTTATCGTTATGTGCAAGCCTATGCCAGATTAATGGCCATTAGTGGTCAACTAGATGAATTTATCGGTCGTACCACAGCCCCTACCCAAGTGCAGGAGACAAACAATGCGCGCTAACAGAATACTTGCCCTTGTGGCGTTGGTCGCATTAGGCCTTATCTTAGCCTATGGACTCAAGCTCGCTTATAGCCCGCAGCCGAGTTTGTTGCAGGGCCAGATTGAAGCCCGTGAGTACAATGTTTCGTCCAAGGTGCCAGGCCGAGTCGAGCAAGTGCTCGTGCGCCGCGGTGATAGTGTTGCCCAAGGGGATTTATTATTTGCGATCCGCAGTCCTGAGCTAGATGCAAAGTTAATGCAGGCCGAAGGTGGCCGTGATGCCGCTAAGGCGATGCAGCTAGAAGCCAACAACGGTGCTCGCAGTCAAGAAGTGATGGCAGCCAAGGAGCAATGGCTCAAGGCGCAGGCGGCGGCAACGCTCGCTAAAACCACCTATACCCGAGTCGAAAACTTATTTAACGAAGGTGTGGCGGCAAGACAAAAACGCGATGAAGCCTTTACCCAATGGCAAGCGGCAAAATACACAGAACAAGCTGCCTTAGCCATGTATCAAATGGCAGAAGAAGGCGCGCGGACGGAAACCAAAGTGGCTGCAGCAGGTAATGCCCGTAAGGCTGAAGGTGCAGTGAAAGAAGTTAGCGCCATTATGGAAGATAGCCAAATGCGCGCACCTAAATCGGGTGAGATCAGCGACGTGCTGTTACAGGCGGGTGAATTGGCCCCCAGTGGTTTTCCGATTGTCAGTCTGATTGATATGCAGGATGCTTGGGCCGTGTTCCAAGTGCGAGAAGACCAACTTAAACGTTTCAAAAAAGGTCAAACAATTCAATTAACGATTCCGGCACTCGGGCAGGATGTGGATTTTACTGTGTCCCATATCAGTGTGATGGGTGAGTTTGCCACTTGGCGTTCGACCGAAAGTGGCCATGATTTTGATATGCGAACCTTTGAAGTGGAATTGCGTCCAAACCAGCCGATTACCGATCTGCGTGTCGGCATGTCTGTGTTGCTGCGTAGTGAGTAAAAGTCGTGACTGAACGTACGCCTCACGCCAACGCGGCGGACAAGATTAAGGGTGAATCACAGCCATCGAGCATAAGCTTTATGGCGTTGCTCACAGCGTTAGTTCGCCGTGAGCTGCGTGCCCTATGGCATGACCCTTGGCAGTTAGCGCTGATAAGTTATATTCCACTACTGGGAATTTTATGCTTATGGTGGTTATTCAGTGCAGGTCTGCCAAGGCAACTGCCCGTGGCGATTGTCGACCAAGATCATAGTCAATTGAGCCGCATGTTGACCCGTCAGCTTAAGGCAAACCCAGTTACCGATCCGCAAAGTTTTACCGACTTATCCTCGGCGATAAGCGCGATGCAACAGGCGAAAGTCTACGCTATTGTGGTTTTTCCCTATGATATGAAAAAGGATTTACTTACAGGCCATAAGCCTACAATTGATGTGCGCTACAACAGTCAATTTTTGCTGGTGGGTAAGTTACTCTCAAGCCAAATTCAGCTGAGTTTAGGCGACGGATTACAGCAAGTGGCGGGTTTAAAGCAGCTCGCAAATGGTACACCGAAATCCCAAGTCGCAGTGAATTTAAGCCCAGTCAAAAGCCAAACAACAGCCCTGTTTAACCGAAATAACAACTACATAGGTTTCTTAGTACCGCCAGTGCTGATTGCGCTGTGGCAGTTGTTATCTATGTTAGTGATGGCAAACAGTTTAAATCGAGAGCTGCATTTAGCGCCTACCACTCAGGCCGATGGCATGTCGAATCTCTTAACTGAACATTTTTGGCCTAAGGTGTGGGCGAAAATGGTGCTGTTTACGCCGATATTGATGCTGCAGGGCGGCTTTATTTTAGCTTGGCTGTATTTGTATCTTGCTCTGCCGATGGCGGGGAGTTTAGCCCTATTATTGCTAGCGCAATTAGTCATGTTATTGGCAGTCTGGAGCTTAGTGTTATTAATATTTGTAGTGATGCGTGACAGTGCGCGGGTCATCAGCTTTTGTACCGCTTTATTTGCGCCAGCGTTTGCCTTTATGGGCATTACTTTTCCGACTCACGAAATGCCGCAATTAGCCCAGTGGTGGCGACTTATCATGCCATCGAGCCATTATATTGAGTCCCATGTTAGTATCGTGAGTTATGGCGCTCCTTGGCCAAGTGTAGCGAGCCAAATCACCAGCTATTGGGGCTTTATCTGTCTGATACCTTTGATATATTTCCTGTCGCGTAAATTACTGCCTACCACAGTTAACACCAATGCTGCAGTGACGGTTTATGACTCGGACGCAGCTATATCTGCGAAGGGGCAATAGGATGAATTTATCCAATAGCGAACACGCAAACACCCCACGTCAGCTCAGTCTGTGGCGACTGATCCTCACTGAGTTTAAGGCCATTATTAGCGATAAAGCGATCGCTGTGACCTTATTTGGCGGTGTACTGTTTTATTCGGTTTTGTATCCTTTGCCCTATCTGAATCAAGTGCCGACCGAGCAACAACTGATCGTGGTGGACTTAGACCATTCTTCCCTAAGCCGTCAATTGATCCGTCATGCCGATGCCAGCGCAAAAATTCAAGTCATAGGTCAAGTCGGTTCGATTACCGAGGCGAAGCGATTTATTGAGACGCGTAAGGCCCACGGCTTACTCGTGATCCCTGAAGGATTCCGCCGCGATTTATTGCTCGGTAAAGGTGTGACGCTAAGCTATGGCGGTGATGCTAGTTACTTTTTGATTTATTCCGCGGTTGTTGAAGGCTTAGTTAGCGCTGGAATGGATGCGGGTAAACAAGTGCAATTGATTGGCATGCTTGCTCAAGGACAAAATCCTAAGCAGGCCCAAGAGAGTTTAAACTCGCTTCATCTTAACAGTGTGCCAGCCTTTAACCAGAGCCTAGGTTATACGCCCTATGTAGTACCTGGACTGTTCTTGCTGATTTTGCACCAAACCTTACTCATAGGTACTGGCATTTTGGGGGCAGGGCAATGGCGGCATAAAGGGTATTGGCAGCAGGTGTCACCGGTGCAATTAGTCTGTGGTCGTATTCTTGCTTTCATGTTGATTTATATCTTCTTTACCAGCTTTTATGTGGGCTATTGTTATCACTGGTATAACGTGAGTATTCAAGCGAGCCTTGGCTTAGTTGCGCTGTGGTTATTGCCGTTTTTACTGGCTACCGCCGCCGCAGGTGTTGCCATGAGCACCTTGTTCACCCGCCGTGATTTACCCACCCAGGTGCTACTGCTGATCTCTATGCCTATTCTATTCGTGTCAGGTTTTGTGTGGCCGATAGCACTGATCCCAGAACCTTTAGTACTCGGCTCACAGTTTATTCCCGCCGTACCCGCGATTATGGGCATGCTAGAACTCAATCAAATGGGCGCAAGTTGGGCGAGTGTGATGCCCAAGTGGCTACAACTCTGGGGCTTATTTGCGGTCTTTTTCGGCCTAGCGATGTTGGGGATTAAGCGTCGAGCGAGATTGTTGCTGACTGGTACCCATTAGTTTTTAGCGATACCTTAGATTTATATTTATTGGCGAGTGTTAATCGTTTACTGAGGACGTAATGACGTTTTACCCACCCCTCATAAAAGTTGCTGTTCATATTATCCAAATCTTGCTCAATCCACTGCATTTAACCCTGTTGTTATTTAACCCACCGTAAAAACTGGGCATCTGAAAGCGCACTCGCTACAATCGCCGCAATTGTGATTATAGGAGTCGACATGAGTACATCTTTACTTAACGTACCAACGGGTTTGCAGGCACGAGTGATTAGCTTGGTTGAGCAAAACTGGTTTGGTCATTTTATTTTGGCATTGATTTTAATCAACGCGGTGCAGTTAGGTATGGAGACCTCAGCCAGCCTGATGGCGCAATACGGTACTTTGTTGATGAGTCTTGATAAGGTGCTGCTGAGTGTATTTGTCGTGGAGTTATTGCTGCGGATTTATGCCTATAGGGGGAAATTTTTTAAAGACCCTTGGAGTGTGTTCGATTTTACCGTGATAGTGATTGCACTGATCCCTGCATCTGGGCCTCTGGCTGTACTGCGTTCGCTACGGGTGTTGCGGGTGTTGAGAGTGTTAACAATTGTGCCATCAATGAAACGGGTCGTGTCAGCTCTGTTGGGATCACTTCCAGGATTGGCATCGATCGCCACGGTATTACTGTTGATTTATTATGTGTTTGCGGTGATAGCCACCAAAATCTTTGGGGGTACGTTTCCGGAATGGTTTGGCACCATTGCTGATTCGTTTTATACCCTATTTCAAATAATGACGCTTGAAAGCTGGTCTATGGGAATTTCGCGGCCAGTGATGGAAGTTTACCCTTATGCTTGGGTATTTTTCGTGCCATTTATTCTGGTGGCTACTTTCACTATGCTAAATTTGTTTATTGCGATTATCGTCAATACCATGCAAACCTTCAGTGACGAAGAGCATGCATTAGAGCGTGAGCAGGACAAACAAGTCTTGGAGCAGGAACAAAGACAAATGCACGAGGAGTTGAAAGCCATCAGACTCGAGCTACAACAATTACAAACCTTGCTGCGCAGTGCTGCTGGTGATTCTTCTAATGTATCGACAAAGGGAGATATTGGTTCTGATTAAAGCAGATTAAGGATCGTGAGCTGATATCAAGTCTTGTACTTGGATTCTGTCGTTTTTCGCTAAGCCATCACAGATTGCGGATCACTTAATATTTTTATTGGGTTGTCTTCTTGTTGGTTTTGGGGGAGAATGCGCGCCGAAAAAATAACCGAGATACTCAGTATCTCGGTTATTTTTTATTTATGGCGTATGTGTTTTAAAACAATTGAGGCCGGTAAACATCCGGAAATGATATGAGGTTCAGTTGAACCTATTTTACTGAGGAAAGACCAATGGGGCTGTTGTGTACCGGATTGTCGGTAGTTGTTGTAAATCAAGTCGTTGCGTTAGCCATTAAACCTAGAGTACAGACGGTTAGCCGCAAGCAAAAACTAATTGCAGATGCGTGCTTAGGTGTTCAACCCTGTACAATGAGGGTGTGCTGATGAGCCAACAAAATCTGGGTTTGAAGCAGACCCTCAACTTATGGCAAGTGGTGGTGATGGGGCTTGCCTATCTCACGCCGATGGCCGTTTTTGATACCTTTGGTATTGTTTCCGAGATCACCTCTGGCCATGTGGCTACGTCTTATCTATTCGCATTGGCGGGGATTTTATTTACCGCGTTTAGTTACGGTCATTTGGTACGTAAATATCCCTATGCGGGTTCAGCCTACACTTATGCTCAAAAAACCTTTAGCCCGAATGTTGGTTTTATGGTGGGTTGGTCATCGCTGCTGGACTATATGTTTATGCCAATGATCAATATGTTGCTCGCAAAAATCTATTTAACCGCCATGTTTCCCAGCGTCGAACCTTGGATCTTTATTTTCGCTCTTGTGACCATAATGACCTTGCTTAATCTCAAGGGGATTGATCTAGTCGCGAACTTTAATGGGGTGATAGTGTTTGCACAGATCGCCATTATTGTGGTGTTCATTGGTCTAATGGCCTATAGCATTTCCCTCGGTGAAGGCGAAGGTGTCGTCGCGAGTGTGCGACCATTTTATGCCGATAATATGGCGATGGCGCCATTATTCACAGGGGCGACGATTCTGTGTTTCTCCTTCCTCGGCTTTGACGGGTTAAGTTCACTGACTGAAGAAACTAAAGATGCTCAACGTGTTATTCCTCGCGCGATTGTGTTGACGGCTTTGCTCGGTGGCGTGATTTTTGTTGGCGTGTCTTATTTTTTGCAGCTCTATTTCCCCGATATTTCCCGCTTTCAACAGCTTGATGCGGTATTGCCTGAAATTGCACTCTATGTGGGTGGTAATCTATTCCAGTCCATCGTATTAGTGGCGACCACTGTTGCCGTATTGGCATCCGGTATGGCTGCCCATGCTGGGGTTGCACGGATTTTATATGTGATGGGGCGGGATAATATGTTGCCACGTAAAGGGTTTGCTTATATCCATCCTAGATGGCGAACCCCTGCATTTAATGTCTTGTTGGTGGGGGCGCTTGCGCTGTCTGCCGTCTCATTTGATTTGGAAATGGCCTTAGCCTTAGTGAATTTTGGCGCTTTAGTGGCGTTCACCTTCGTGAACTTATCCGTGATTGTGCAGTTTTACCTAAGGGATCGACGTAATAAATCTTTTAGAGACCACTTACAATACTTAGTCTTGCCATTGTGTGGCGCCGGCACTATTGGCGTGCTTTGGGCAAACTTAGAGCCACAATCATTAGAGCTGGGGCTTATATGGGCGGCAGTGGGAGCATTGTATTTGGCTTTACGGAGTTTCCGTTTACGCCGTGCAGTAGAGCTATAAAATTAGTGAGTGTCATGGCTCATAGATGCACAGCTATAACTAAAGATGTGTAGTAGATCTAAGGGCCGTGAGTTGTCATCCTCTAATAAAATCCTTCAATAAAAAGACCCGCATTCGCGGGTCTTTTGTTATATATCAGTTCGTTATTATTGCAGCAACACATTGAACTTAAGCAAGGTTTCAACGCCACTTGGTGTATTCACAGTTAGTACCACTTGGCTGCTAGCGGTTTCAGTATTTTTGAGGTAAAAGTCCGCCATACTTGCATTAGCATCATTCGTTTTAGGCACAGTATAAGGCGTTGACAGTAATTCCCCTTTATCTGCATCTACATTAAGCGTTGTACTAGAGGGCATAATTTGATCGGCACTATCGTAGAGTTTTACGATAAATTTGGATGTTTGCCCAGCTGGTATGGCCGTTAACGAATCAAGATTGTTAAGAATATTTTGACCTTGGTGATCTTCATATACTTTGACACCATCTTGCCACAGTGTGAAATACGCTTTCGAGCCAGACATTATCATCACGACAGCTTTACGGACGTAAGTTTTATTGGCTTGTCCTGTCCCACAGAGCGCGCCTTGACATTGAGGACCGTTAAACTTGCCATCGGCACCTTTGTAGGTGTTGCTAGCGAGGTTATCGAAATAGCGTTCACCACTATCATAGGCGAAGTTTTCGTTATCATCGCGAAAGGCTGTCGGCAAATCGCTAAAACCTGAGTTGTGGAATGTTTCTACATCTAGGCCGTTACCACGACAGGCAACGGGGGCGCCATTCATTAAGCAGGCTTTTAGAATTGCACCACCATCGGCCGAATCAAATTGGTTGTTACCATTGGTGTCGAAAAAGGTTTCGTGACCTAAAGCGTAGGCTAATACTGTTATGCGATGGTCTTGAGGTCTTGGATCGCTTGATGTCCAAGTCACACTGCAGACACCATTTTGGGTTAAGCAGCTTGGCTCTATTTGGCCGCCTTCACTGGTAAAGTTAACTGTTGTGTCATTTGGCGCAGGGTTGCCAAAACTGTCAGACAGTCTAGCGGTCACTGTGACTTTCTCACCATCAATATTACCCGCTTCAGGGTTGGCATTACTCGTCGCTAAACTAAATCCAAGTTGTTGAGGTAGACCAGTATTCACGGTTAACTGTTCAGATTGGCTAGTGATGACTTCTTTAGTATCAGTATCAACAGCAGTGGCGACCACGCGCACAGGCGTGGGTACTGTGCCGGATAATACGCGCACACTGGCGATACCTTGGGAGTTAGTCAGGCTTTGCGCATTCGCAGTGCCATTGGCAAAACTTAAACCACCGACAACCGTATCTAAGGTAAAGCTGACATTCTGTTGCGCTGCGGGTTGGCCATTGGCGCTGGTGACTTTGAAGCTAACTAAAGAGGATTCGCTTGCACCTGTGCCGCCCGCACCTTTAATGCGAATTTGGGCGGGCTCGGCCGACTCAAAACTTAAGCTGGCAAGGGTTTGGCGTTGCAGTGTGAATGGGAAATTTGCCGTTAACGTCTGATTGCCAGCTACGGTTGTGGCGATGATTTGGTCGCTACGTTCACTGTTGCCACTGCAACTTGTGTCTTGGAAGGTCGAGCCCGCATTACCCGATAAGGTTGTAACTGGGGTATCGAGTGTGGCGCTATTGTTTGTGGTGCAATCTGAGCTAAAGCTGATGGATGAGGGTGTTTGTACTCGCGTAACCGTGCCGTCATTGGCCTCTAATACTAAACTTGCACTTACACCAAAACTACCGCCTGCGCTGATTTTATATTTGCCATTGGCATCGGCCGTTAAGGTGCTCGCCAGTTTACCTTCGGTAAAGACTGCGCCATTGAATGAGCCGAGTTTCAGCGTGCCTTCTTGATTGACTGCATCTTTACTCAACACTTCATACAAACTGCTGGTTTGCAGCGATTGACCTTGATAGTCCACAGTGACCGTTAAGGCATTTGCCCCTAATTCAGTTGCACTTGGCGTATAGGGTACCTGCGCAATACCTTGAATGTTGGTCAGTGCACTGGTTGGATTGAGCGCCGCTGAACCTGCAGTAAAGGTGACTTTAGCGCCTTCGATACCTTTGCTTTCGCTATCGAGCAATATGGCTTGTAATTGCACCGACTCATCGACTTTAAAGCGAGTGACTAAGGCTGAGCTGCTTAAAATACTGGCGCTGAGCTTAGGTGTTGCAATGGTGTTACCATTACCTGAACCAACGAACTCGTAGTTCCGGCTTGCAGTTAATGCGTCTGCATCAGACGGCGTATAGCTCGCCGTTACCGTACCAGCTTCTGCTGTTAATGCAGGGTTAGAAATGATGACTTCAGCAACGCCATCTGCATTGGTGAGTTTTGTTGCTGGCGCAACAGTACCTAAGGTCGCAGCGAAGCTAATCAGTTGGCCGCTAAGTTTACTCGAACCCTTTTTTAAGGTAGCGACGGCACAAAAACTCGTATCGGAGGCAAAGCTTAAATTGGTGGTTGCATCGGCGCACTTGCCGTTAACTACAGTTTTATAGCCCAGCGTTAAGCTGTAGCTGTCTGTTGTTCCGTCAGTGTCGGTGCCATCAGCGGCGCCATTACAACCACTGAGCGCTAATGCGCCCAGTAATGCCCAAGAAAATACCGATAACGTTTTGCTAAGTCGCATAAGCAACATCCTTGTGGGGCTGAAGTTAATTAGTCTTGGATTTCGCTGCGTAGATATTTAAACAGCTCTTTAGATGATTTTGATTCTGGGCTTTTGGCCAGTTCTTTAGTGGCTTGACGCACTAAAGTACGCAGTTTTTGTCTGTCTAATTGCGGATAATGCTCGACGACAGTTTGAATCTCATCATCACCTTGGGTGAGTAAGCGTTCACGCATTTTTTCGAACATCTGCAACTTCGCGGTCTCGTTGTTGTTTTTATTCAACACGATAGCGAGTGAAGCCTTGATAGGCTCAATATCAAAATTACGCATTAATTTGCCGATATACTGCATGTGGCGACGATACGCCTCAGTATTGACCTTGATTTTGCGTGTTTGCAGGATAGCGTCGTACAAAAACTCATCCAGCTCGATTTTATCTAGCTGAGTCTTGCTCAGTGAAACAAGCTCCATACCGACTTTTTGCACGGCTTCGCTATCACGCTTGTCCGTTGTTTTGCTGCTGACATAATCTTCATCTATGTCGTAGGGCTGTTTAAAATGTTCTGAATCACCAACAATCTTCATATAGATAAAACCTCAAGTAAATAACTGGCTAATAATAACATCTCCAGCCAAAAATCGCCTAGGTGAATGTGTTTATACCCAAGCTACCTGAAGATACGAGTTTCAGAGCGCATAGGGTGCTTCAATTCAAGGCGCAGCAATGACAGAATGTCGGCTACCTTTTGAATTGATGCAACACGGAAGTGGAGTGCCCTAGGCGCTCCGTCCCGGCGGGTTTTAACGCACTTTATGCTGTGTTGGTTATTTTTAACTTAGCCCGCTAGGCCTGCAAATAACCGCCTTGCCTAAAGTGCGTTAAACTCCCGCTGAATCCTGCATCTTCAGGTTGTTTGGGTATAGGATGCGCTCTCAAGCCTAAGTCAGCCGCGAATAATTAATGTGAATGGGATTTGTGTTTGTTATGCTACGGCAATTGCCGACAACGAAAGAGTAGCTTTGTGTCTTTGAACAGAATCGATAGTGAATTGGGCGCGCTGAAAGATGCGGTGGCCGTGGCGCTGGAATATGCCAACAAATTAGGAGCGAACGCTGCCGAAGTGGCGATCAGTAAACAACAAGGTTTGTCGGTTTCTACCCGTTTAAAAGAAGTTGAAACCGTTGAATTTAATAAAGATGGTGCCTTAGGAATTACGGTTTACCGCGATGGTTGCAAGGGCAGTTCATCGACGTCGGATTTAAGTCCAGAGGCCATTGCCCTCGCGGTGAAAGCGGCCGACGATATCGCCCGTTATACTTCTCCGGATCCATTCAGTGGTCTTGCCGATAAAGCCTTGATGGCAAATCAGATCCGCGATCTTCAACTGTATTATCCACAAGATATTTCCCCCGATGAGTTAGCGCAACTGGCGATCCGCGCCGAAACTGCGGCGCTCGATGCCGATCCACGTATCAATAACTCCGACGGCGCCAGTGCCAATGCTCACACTGCGGTTAAAGTGTATGGCAATAGCCACGGTTTCTTAAACGGTTATTGCAGCTCGCGTTATAGCTTGAGTTGCAGCGTGATCGGTGAAGATAGTGAAGGCAATATGCAACGGGATTACGATTACACTATCGCCCGTAAATTCAGCGAGATGCTTGCACCTGAAACGGTAGGTTTAAAGACCGCCGAGAAGACAGTAAGTCGCCTTGGTGCGCGCAAAATCGCGACGACGCGTTTACCCATTTTATTAGCGCCAGATATCGCCACAGGGTTAATCGGCCACTTTATCGGTGCGATCAGCGGTGGCAGTTTATACCGTAAATCCAGTTTCTTATTGGATTCGATCAACACCCAAATCTTCCCCGATTGGTTTAATATCGAAGAGCAGCCGCATTTACTGGGCGCATTGGCAAGCGCGAACTACGACAGTGAAGGCGTGGCGACCCAAGACAGACGCATTATTGACCGCGGCATGTTAGAAACCTATTTGCTGACCAGTTACTCGGCGCGCAAGTTAGGCTTAACCAACACGGGCCATGCGGGCGGTATTTATAACTGGACGCTCGGCCACACTGGCCAAACCTTCGACGAATTGGTGAAAGACATGGGCACAGGTTTGATTGTGACCGAAGTCATGGGCCAAGGCGTGAACATGGTAACGGGCGATTATTCCCGTGGTGCGGCGGGTTTTTACGTTGAAAACGGTGAGATCCAATATCCAGTGGAAGAGATCACTATTGCGGGTAACTTAAAAGAGATGTTCCGTGGCGTGCAAGCCGTGAGTAAGGATTTTGATTTGCGCTCATCGATTCGTACCGGCGGTATCTTGTTATCTGAAATGAAGATTGCGGGTAACTAATCCATAGTGTCACTCGTTCAGCCGTGCTGCATAGTGCGCTTAAGTCGTCTCAGTGCTTTAGTGCCTGTGCTTTTGTGTTAGTGGCATGAATGTGGTTTGAGCATAAAAAAGGGCAAGCGATTAATCACTTAATCTGCTTGCCCTTTTTGTTTAACGTTTGGATTAGAGCTGTTCGGCCTAAAAATCCGCGCTGTTAAAAACTATGTGGTTAAAAACGATGTTGTTAAAAACAGTGCCTTTAAAATCAGTCGTTAAAACGCATAGTTTGCGCTGAGTTCAAACGAGCGACCTGCACCGGCAATCTGGTTAAAGCCATTGGTATTATCGGCCTTAAATTCAGCCACACTCACGCCGCCCAGTGGCAGCTCATAGTAGCTGTCGAACAGATTATTCACGGCGAAGGTAACAGTCAGATCCTGCCATTTCATACTGCTGTTCAAATTGAGCAAGGAGTAGCTGTCTGTTTCATTTTCAAGGCGGCGGTCATCTACGCGATCTTTGGTCGCAACCCATTGCCATGAAAGACTGTTTTCCCACTGACCTAACTGATGTTGCAGTGCCAGCTCAGTTTGCAACGGCTTGATTTGATATAAAGGTTCATCACCTTCATCTCGCTCGCCACGGGTGACATTCACTTTGCCTAATACTTGCCATTTACCTGTGCTGGTTTCGGCAAACTGGTAGAGCGCATTAAAACGTGCGCCATAGAGATTGGCATCTAAGTTAGTGAATTGGAGAATATTGCGTTTGCCATCAGGCGAACTGGTGCGATTGAAGCTACCAATGACTTCGGCATCGACATAGTCAGTCACAGCTGTGTACCAAGCTGTGGTCGAGACTTGCCAGCTATCATCGTTATATTTGTAGGCTGCGCTCAGGGTGTGGGCGGTTTCTGGTTTAAGATCCGGATTACCCACATAACCATTACCATCACCATACCAACCTATCATAGTGGTCGCCATAGTGCCGCGGCCCCAGCTATAACGTTCGTACAGATTAGGTGCACGATTCTTGCGGGCTAAACCAAACTCAAGTTGTTGATTGGTCGATAATTGATAGCGCGCCAGTAAGGTGGCATCGATCAGATTATCATCACGTTTTCTGTCCATTGCATTAAAGGCTTTTGCCGCTTCTGCGTCGACATTGGGCATGCCCATCATAGGCATGTTGCTATAGGCTTGGACTTCACCGGTATTGGTGGTGACATACTCAAAGCGAACACCCGCCGATAACCACCAGCTTTGACTTAAATCTTGCTGCCATTCTCCATAAACGGCGGCGCGTTTTCGCTGGCCATCGTTGATGTTGATGTAGTCATTGGGCGCCATCATAGTGCCAGGCACCGCAGGCCAAACATCGTCGAGCTGGTAGCTATAGTATTCTTGGCCGACCAGTAAGGTGCTGTCATCACCCATTGGCAAACGCCAGTGCAGTTGATAGCTGTAGTCATCACCTTCAGTATTCATTGGCATCTTGCCGGTTTTTTCTGGAGTGAAAAAGCCCATCTCGTGTTTCACGCCGTGCCAGTTTACTTGGGCACTGAATTCACCGTCATCGTCGAGTTTGAGTTGATAACGGGCGAGCGCACCGTAACTCTTGTTATCCGTCATATCCATGTATTGGTTAGCAAAACCTTGGAATGGAATATTTTGGTGGGTCAATTTGATGGCAACTTCTTGAGTCTCATCGCGCCATGCGGCGGTCAGTGCATGGTTTTGTGCGCGGTATAGAGTATCTATGACTTTATCGCCATTGCCATCTTTATAGCTGTTGGCATCTTCATAGGCGCCTTGATAGCTAAGGCTGACATTTTTGCTGGCGACTGTGGCGTTGGTGCCGAGTAATAAGGTGTCACTCACACTGCGATATCCAGTTGAAATATCGCCACTATTCCACTTGATAGCCTCGCTTTCACCAAATTTAGGGTTAAGGCTGCTAACCTTAATCACGCCCGCAATATTATCGCCACCGGCACTGACTGGCGATACGCCCGCAATGACTTCGGCTGTGGTGATTTGATTGGCGGAGATATAGGACAGCGGTGGATTCATTTGGTTTGCACAGGACGCGGTAATGTCCGCGCCATCGACCAGCACTTTGATGCGATCGCCCATCATGCCATTGAGGATAGGTAGGGCCGATACGCCGCCCGCTTCGGAGAAATCGACTCCTTGCCCTTTCAGTAGATTTTCAGCCGAGCCTAAGGCGTTACGGTTTTCGGTCTGTTGGCCATGGACCTCTAAGCGTTCAATATTGGCTAATTCGCTGTCGTCAGCCATGGCCTGTGGCGCTAGTGATAAACCCATGGCGATTGCGAGGGATGAGGAAATTACTGAAGTTTTAAACGGGTGAGATAAATACGCAGAATTTGCAGCCATCTTATTGTCTTCCATTCACTTGGATTAATTGCGCTGCATTATAAAGAGCATCTCAGTGTGGCAGGTGCGGCATATTGTCGCAGAGGGTAACAAAGCGAGTTAAAACATCAGAATATGGCTTGAGCAGAAGACAAGTTTTCCACTTTTTAATCAGTTAGGCATGATTCGCTTAGTTCTTTATTGGTTCCTCAATTGGTAAGAGGTCCAATAGAACTCTGCGTTAGCGGTACTTTTTGTGATTTAAGCTAACCCAAATGAGGCATTTTAATTTCTGGGATTTAAGCTAGCCAAAATACTTGCTATACAAGCGCTGAGTTTCACCTTGGGAATCCATGGCGGCGAGTGCTTTGGCAAATTCAAAGACTTTAGAATCTGGTGTTAACACTGTGGGACTGTTATCTGGGCTGATGGGGATATCGGCGCGATAGTTGGGGTTGTGTCTACCGCGGTAGTGGCGGCTTTTTTTCGAGAAACCGAGATACATTTCCTGCGGTAATTCGCTGTAGTGATAGTGGAGTTTAAACTGGCTTTGGTCGCGATTTTTGAGGTAATAATGCAAAGTGGTTTGATCATAAATAAAAAAGTCCCCTTGGTTTGAAAGTAAATAATCCAAGGCTTTAGGGACGGTTAGCTCAGGCGGTTTGCGTACCTTGATTTTGTCGGGTAAGCCGCCAAAGTCATAACTGCCTGGGGCGATTAAGAGGGTCATCTCATTATGGGCTAACTGTTCAATGGAGCGAATATCGGCGGCGCCAGCACGGCTAATGCCAATCGCACGTTGTGAAAGTCCATTGGGGATAAAATGCGCGTATTGAGCCCGCTCTTCGGTGAAATTAAGGCCGGGATAAAAATCGATATTGCCGAGTTTGAGATCCCGCAGAATACGTAATTTAGGTGCGCGCACCACATTGAGTTTGCAGCCAATCTTGTCCGCCGCCGCTTGATAGAGTTCGTGATAAAATCCCGTGTTATTGGATTCGTCGCCAATAAAGGGTAAGCGTTCGCTGGTGCGATACCCCATAGTCATCACGCAGGAGTCTGAACTGGAAAAAGCGTTGGCAAGCGGGGCTTGAAGCGTTATTAGCAAGAGCAGTGCGCCGAGCCAAGGTTGAACGACTAACGCAGATGTCAAATTGATCTCCTTATCTGTCGATTACAAAGTGTAACCTGAGTGCCAATAAAGGTTATGGCAAAATCCACTCACTAAACCTATTAATAAAATCTTATTGATTATTAAGCTAATATATTATTTTTATTTGAATAATCTATCATACTTTCCTACTAGTCAAAGTCATTTTTTATGCTGGAGTGCACAAACTCTGTACATCTGATTTGATTGCGTTATAGTTTGCGCTGTTAGGCTATGGGCTTAACTTTCATTAAGCAGTGAGGCATAAAATGACTAAGCAAAAACCGCAAAATATGCCCTTAGAACACGAAAGTGGTCGAGGCACCATTACCGATAACGCACTAAAAGCGTTAGTGACGAGTCCCTTGTTTAGGACCCGCACCGAGAAAGCGAAAAAGGGCAAAGGGTCATACGACCGTAAGGCACAAAACCGAAAGGGGCATCAGCACAAGGGCGATGCCCCTTTTGACTTTCTAGGTCTGTGCTTTTGTTAATCTGCTTTTTACTGCTTTAGTTCGCTGTTTTAGTCTGCTGTGTTAGTACCTCGTTAATCCTGCCAATTCATGATCCTCCACCTGCCTTTACGCCAATCTTTACGCTTAAATCAGCCTTATTATTGATACTCCTTGTTGGAGGTTAATTGTACTTTCGCCCTGAACGAGTATGGTGAACGCTTAGAGCGTTTTAGCGAAGGAGATGCACATGGCACAGCAATATCGAGTTGAACACGACACTATGGGTGAGGTGAAAGTCCCCGCCGATTGTTATTGGGGCGCACAAACCGAGCGTTCGCGGCAGCACTTTCGTATTGGTGCTGAGGCATCTATGCCTGTCGAAGTGATCCACGCTTTTGGCTATTTAAAGAAAGCCGCCGCTATTACCAATCAACAACTTGGCACTTTGACTCAAGCTAAAGCTCAACTGATTGTCCAAGTGTGCGATGAGCTGATTGCAGGCGAACTCGATGCGCAATTTCCTTTAGTGATTTGGCAAACGGGCTCGGGCACGCAAACCAATATGAACGTCAATGAGGTGATTGCCTATCGCGGTCATGTGCTCTCAGGTGGGCAACTTATCGATGCGGTTAAATGCTTGCACCCCAATGATGATGTTAACCGCTCGCAATCCTCCAACGATACTTTTCCCACCGCCATGCACATTGCCGCTTATCGCCAAGCGGTTGAGCTCGTTTTGCCCTGCATGAGGTTATTGCTGCAGAGCTTACAGGATAAGGCCGAGGAGTTTGCGCACCTAGTCAAAATCGGTCGCACACATTTTATGGATGCAACACCGTTAACGTTAGGCCAAGAGTTTTCGGGTTATGCCGCGCAGTTAAGTCATGCCATCGAAGGCATTGAGCACAGTCTCAAGCGGGTGGCCGAGTTAGCCTTAGGTGCGACCGCCGTCGGCACTGGGCTGAATACACACAAGGATTACGCCGTTAAGGTGGCGGACAATATCGCAAAACTCACGGGTTTGCCCTTTGTGACGGCGCCGAATAAGTTTGCTGCCCTTGCTGCCCACGATGAATTAGTCTCCCTGTCGGCGGCCTATAAAGTGGCGGCGGTTAGTTTAATGAAGATCGCAAATGATATTAGGATGTTAGGTTCTGGCCCGCGCTGTGGCATTGGTGAGTTATTACTGCCTGAAAATGAACCCGGTTCGTCGATCATGCCGGGAAAAGTGAACCCGACTCAGGTCGAGGCTATGACTATGGTGTGCGCGCAAATCATGGGTAATGATGTCGCCGTTGGGATTGGCGGCAGCAATGGTCAGTTTGAGCTCAATGTGTTTAAGCCGATGATTATCGCCAATGTGCTGCAATCGGGGCGCTTATTGGGGGATGCTTGTCAATCGTTTCGCGATCATTGCGTGGTCGGCATAGTGGCGAACGAGCCACAAATCGCGCTGCATGTGGAAAATTCACTCATGTTAGTGACGGCGCTGAATCAACATATCGGTTATGAAAAGGCCGCTAAGATAGCCAAAAAAGCCCATAGCGAGCATAAGACACTGCGCCAAGCGGCATTAGAACTTGAGTTTGTGACAGCAGAAGAGTTCGAGCTGTGGGTCGATGCCAATAAGATGTTGGGACCCGATGCTTAATGCTTAATTCAAAACGTCTCATCCTAGCTGCTGATAAATCAGCGAAATTGAGGCTGGCAATGAATCAAGATAGTGAGCCAATATAATGAAAAGAAACAGTGTGATGAGATAGTGAGGTGAAACAGTGGAGTAAGGATGCTGAAGCATTCGCAGTGTTAATGCTTACGAAATGATAAAAACAAAAAGCGAACCAGAGGTTCGCTTTTTGAGTCATAGCCTGTCCTATATCAGAACGGCTTAGTCTTGGGTGTCAGCATCTACCACTTCTGCCCACAGATCGTGTTCATCTGAATGGGTGATGCGGGCACGAACCAACATACCAGGTTCCAGCTCAGTTTCACCATTGATAAACACCATGCCGTCGATTTCTGGTGCATCGGCGAAGCTGCGGCCAATGGCGCCTTCTTCGTCTACATCATCAATCAGAATATCTAAAGTACGGCCAACGAAACGGGCTAAACGCTCGGCGCTGATCTCGGCTTGGAGTTCCATAAATCTGTGGTATCTGTCTTCTTTCACTTCTTCGCTGATAAGCTCGGCGATAGTGTTGGCGACAGCGCCATCGACTTCAGAATATTTAAAGCAACCTACGCGATCAAGACGAGCTTCTTTTAAGAAATCGAGCAGGATTTGGAAATCCTCTTCGGTTTCACCTGGGAAGCCGACGATGAAGGTTGAACGGATCACTAGATCTGGACAGATTTCACGCCAGCGTTGAATCGCTTCTAACTGACGGTCAACACGGCCTGGACGCTTCATCATCTTGAGAATGCGCGGGCTAGCATGCTGCATTGGAATATCCAAATACGGCAGGATTAAACCTTCCGCCATCAGCGGGATCAAATCGTCAACCCATGGGTAGGGATAGATGTAATGCAGACGCACCCAAGCGCCCATTTTACCCAGTTGGCGCGCTAGGCTAGTAATGTCTTGCTTGACGGGCATACCGTTCCAAAAATCGGTACGACCACCTTTGTCTTTGCCGTAGGCCGAGGTGTCTTGGCTCACAACTAGAATTTCTTGTACGCCTGATTCCACTAAACGTTTAGCTTCATCTAAGATGCTGCCCGCTGGGCGGCTGTCGAGATCGCCACGTAGCGAAGGGATGATGCAGAAAGTACAACGGTTGTCGCAACCTTCTGAAATCTTTAAATAAGCGTAATGCTTAGGCGTTAACTTAACCCCAGTTTGTGGGATTAACGAGGTGAAAGGGTTGTGCTCTGGCTTAGGCACATACTTGTGAACATGCTTCAACACCGCTTCGTAGCTGTGTGGGCCAGTGATTTCTAACACATCTGGGTGCACTTCGCGGATTTGGTTTTCTTTGGCGCCAAGGCAGCCAGTGACGATCACTTTGCCGTTTTCTTCTAAGGCTTCACGCACAGCATCCAGAGATTCTTCCACCGCAGCATCGATAAAGCCGCAGGTATTGACGATAACTAAGTCGGCATTGTCGTAGCTGTTAGTGACTTCGTAGCCGTCGATGCGTAACTGAGTCAGAATACGCTCTGAATCCACGAGGTTTTTTGGGCAGCCCAAAGACACGAAACCGATGCGATTCCCAGTGGTAACAGCATTAGTGCTTGCTGCTTCTAATGTTTTGACTGGGATATCAAGCGTGGTCGTTTGCTTGGGTTTAAAAGTTTCAACTGTCATGGTTTCTCGCTGAGGTATAAGCCGCCTTAAAAAGTTGGCGGATTATACCTGAAGTGATTAAAAGGTACAGTAGCTTTGGCTGAAAAGTGTACAGTTGGGGCGCTGAATATGCCAGTTAACCCTAAGGCCTATTTTGGGTGTGGATATAGGAAGATAGGCCAAAGATCCAAGGTCTAACTCATCTGGATAAAAAGCGCTAAACATTTTTTCAGAAAAATTAACCCTTTTTAAAATTGGCCGCGTTTATAGGGGCAAGAGACAATTTCTTGATGCTGTTACATATTGGCACAAGTATTGGCACTTTTTACTGATAGCCTAAGCGCTAAATAAGCGACACAGTCGTTTTAGCCGTCTCGTTTTGAATATGCGTTCTATTTGAAGTGGTTTAGGTATAAGCACATTATTTTTGGAGTAAGTTATGAAAAATTCTCTTTTAGCGGTATTGGTGGCGGGTGGTCTTTTTTCTAGCGCGTTTATGGCGCCAGCAGTGCTCGCCGCTGAGGTCGATTTCCCGCATATTGAAACCATGGGTGTGAGTCAAATCCAAGTCGAACCCGATATGGCGGATGTGAATGTGGAAGTGGCCGTGACCGAAAAAACCGCTAAAGCCGCCAAAGATAATTCCGATGCCGCCGTGGCTAAGTTTATCGCCCGTCTCACCGCCGCGGGTGTGACTAAAGATCAGATCCAGAGCGCGAATTTAAATCTTCAACCGCAATACGTCTATGTGCAGGATAAGGCGCCAGAGCTGACGGGTTATACTGCCAGTCGCCAAATTACCGTGACGGTAACAGACTTAAGCCGCTTGAATGCTATTTTAGATTCTGCCTTAGAAGAGGGCATGAATCGGGTCAATAACATCGCCCTTAAGTCGAGCAAAGAAGCTGAATACGTCGCCAAGGCACGTCAAGCTGCGATTGTGGATGCCAAACAAAAAGCCGAATCTTTGGCTAAAGGCTTTGGTGAAAATCTCGGTAAGATCTGGCAGATCCGTTATTACGATCAACGCCCTGTGCAACCTGTCATGTTACGCATGAGCGCTAAAGCCGATGCCATGGGCGCCGCCGAGAGTTATCAATATGGTCAAGTGAGCATAGAAGATAGAGTTGAAGTGATTTATAAACTGAAGTAAATCAGTCAGAGGCATATGGTGATGGATGAAGCTCCTATTGGGATTCATCCATTTTTTTATGCCGTTTACAATCGTTTTATATTTTTGGAAATAGCATTCTTCACTCTATATGTGATGGATTTTATTAGGATGATGAACAGTAAAAACTGGCAAATTTAAGTATTTATCCTCACACTAGTAAGGTTAATGTTTAGGAGGCCGTTTATGGATTTTCCCGCTCGAATAAAGCAACAAACTTGCATGGATTGCTTAAGTGGTAAGTCATTAGGATTTGAAATTCGAATGGCATTTCAACCTATTATCCATTGGCCTAGTCGTGAGATTAGCGGTTATGAAGCTCTGGTCAGAGGCCCTGATGGTGAAGGGGCTGCGTGGGTGTTTGAGCGGATTAATGAAAATAATAAATACTATTTTGATCAGGCTTGCCGTGTAAAAGCGATAGAAACCGCTTCAAAGCTGGGACTCGATAAGATGCTCAGTATCAACTTTTTACCTAATGCCGTATATAACCCTGAGACATGTATCCGCGCGACGATTGAAGCCGCCGACATGTATGGGTTTGATATTCACAAAATCATGTTCGAAGTGACTGAGGGCGAGCAAATTGTTGATCGGGCAAAATTAGTCCGTATCTTCGAGAGCTATGCTAAGCGTGGTTTTATCACGGCAATCGATGATTTTGGCAGTGGTTTTGCTGATTTAAGCTGGCTCGAAGCCCTGCGCCCTCAAGTATTAAAACTTGATATGACCTTGATCCGTGATATCGATCTTGATAGAGAAAAGCAGTTAGCCGTGGATGAAATACTGCGTATTTGTTTAGAGCTTAATACAAGAGTTTTGGCCGAAGGCATTGAGACTGAAGCCGAACTTAATTATCTCGCTGGAATAGGGATTGAGTATTTTCAGGGGTATTATTTTGCCAAACCACGACTCGAATATTTGAGTTCCTATGAAGAGCTAAGCTTTCACTCCCCAAAGTAAATGGTTAGGTGGATTGATATCGTTGCACGATTAGAGTGATAACACGTGCTGAGACTCGATGGATAATTCTTTGTTTCTGATATCGGCTAACTGATATATCATGCGCCACCTAAAATTGCCCTTGTTACCTATTCGCTACTATGTCTTCCAACGCGCTCTATACCGATTTATCCGGTTATTACGATTTAATGTGTTCCGATATCAACTACCAGCAACAGAGCGCGAGTATCCATCGTCTGCATCAGTTCCTCGGCAATAATGGTAAGCAACATCTTGATTTAGCCTGTGGCACTGGTCCGCATGTGCGGCATTTTATCGACCTTGGTTATCAGTGCAGTGGCCTTGATATTAATCAGCCTATGCTAGACATGGCCATGCGTCGTTGTCCTGAAGCTCAGTTTAACCTCCAAGATATGACGGCTTTTTATTTAGAAGAGCGCGTCGATTTGATTACCTGTTTTTTATATTCCATCCATTACAGTGCTTGCATCGAACGCCTTAAAAGCTGTATCGCCAGTGTGCATAGCGCACTTAATGACGGTGGGCTGTTTTGTTTTAATACTGTCGATAAGCACAGAATCGATAACACAAGTTCGGTTAAGCATTTTGCCGAGTTTGATGGTAGCCATTTCGCCTTCGAATCCGGCTGGCATTACAGTGGGCAAGGTGAGAAACAGTCATTAAAGTTGAGTATTGCCAAAAGCAGTCAGCCGTTTGCTGAGGTCTCGCCTTTACCTGTCTCTGATATGAAAGGCTTAGGCTCGCTGGAAGCAGGGTTACACGCCGCAGGTTTGCAAGAAGTGGGTTTACAAGAAGTTCACAGTATTGAGCAATGGCAAGACCAACATGCTATGGTCGCTACCAGCTTCACTGAGCTGCAGGAATTGTTAGCGCCCTATTTTGAAGTGCATGTTTTCGAACACGATTATGAAAGAATTGTCCCGTGGGATTTAGCATCAGGTAACGCGCTGTTTGTTTGCGTGAAGATTTGACCTTCTGTTGAAGGTTGGTAACAGAAGGTCTGCTCATAATGTCAGTGTGACTTGTTAAATCTCGCTTCTCTTTCAGTCTGTTTTTATTTAAAGCCAAATTAAAGTAGTAGACTTCACTTCTGTTTTTCATCAAGAGTCGACCAAAAGGGGAAAGTACCGTTCCCCTTTTGGATATTCCTTGCCAAATAACGTCCATGTTTAACAATCAGTTCGTCATCCATAACTCTTGTTCATAACGCTGCGGCACAGTATTCCTGTTAGAGCTTGCTTTAATAAACTTGCTTTAATAAATAAGTCGCACAATAGAAATGATAATAGAATTAATTAAATGTAATAATTTTGTGTATTTATTTTGTTGCCTATGAAATAGTTACAATTACACAGGCAATAAATACATTAAGACAAAATTAGCACGGCTTTAGTGTAAGTATGAAAAAAGTTTCATGTGTTTTATAAAAATAGTTAACTCGAATTTAAAATATTAAAATAAATCTATGGTGTTGATAAGTATGGTTATTATTTTCATTGTGTATTGATCTGAGTGTGGTTTTGCGAGGTTGGCATTATTTTTGTAATGTCCTTAGTGTATTTAAATAATTAACTAGGAGTACTTTATGAAAAACCCCATTCTTACTTTAGCTGCCATTATTTCTTTAGCCTCTTTTAGTGCATATTCTCATGCAGATAACATGAGCAACAGTGATGCCGCAGAAAACGGAATCTATGTCGGCGCTAACTACGGTTATTTAAAAGTCGATGGCGATGATGATTTTGATGATAATAGTGATGTAATGCAGGGCCTTGTTGGTTATAAGTTTAATAAATACCTTGCTCTTGAAGGTAGTTACATTAACTTTGGTGATTATGGTAATGGTTTAGCCAATGCCGAAACCGATGGTTATACGGCAGCCCTTAAAGTCATGCTTCCCATTGCAGACCGAGTTGAGCTATATGCTAAAGGTGGTCAGTTATGGTATTCGACAGATTATGACGTCGTCGGTTTTTCTGGCAATGACGATGGTGAAGGTGTATTCGCCGGCGCCGGTGTGGCATTTAAAGTCACAGAACGATTTTTAATTAATGCTGAGTACACTTGGTATGATGCAGATATTAATGTCGATAGCGTCGCCAATGGCGGAAAAACAGATACAGACTTTAATCAAGCCAGTATTGGTGTTGAATATCGCTTCTAATTAGTAATCTCATCAACAATTCATAATTATTAAGGCGTGATACTTTAAGTGTCACGCCTTTTTTACTTTATCTTGATGGTAGATGTTATTGGATTTAATAAGAAGTATTGGCAGCCATTTATAAACAACAATATAATTCACTTTCCATTTTTTGCCTACAATTTGTTATGGCGAAAATTGCTTGAACGAGTACCATTAAAAATGATGGGGCGATATATGGGACAAAAGTCAAACTAATTCATTAAAAAAGGCGTTTTTAAACATGCAAACCCCACCGATTTTAGGCATGGGAGGATTGCCTATCGTCATTAGGACGATGACAATCAGTACATTTATATCGAAAGCCTTGTTCTAAAAGAGCAGAAATCTGGTATCGTCTTACTATGGTCAAATACAGATAATTCATGGTGATAGTCTCTTATATCTATGGTTAACATAAGTATGCTTTTGAGTAAACTATGGTTGAAAATAGAACTGATAGATTGAGATTTGCACTCTTGGGCGTTAATCTTGCTTCTATTCTCCGATTAGAGTATCGCACTTCGGAGTTGAATTTTAGTTATCTTAATTATGGTATAGCAAAATGAGTAAAAAAATATTTACAGGGAAAGTAACAGGTCATTATAAAAATGGTCAACTAAGGATTGAGGAAAATTATGAAGATGGAAAGTTAGATGGTATTCGTAATAGTTATTATGAAAACGGTCTGCTAGAAAAAGAAGAAAATTATAAAGATGGAGTGTTAGATGGTATTTGTAATAGTTATTATAAAGACGGTCAGTTAGAAAAAGAGGGAACTTATAGAAAAGGCAATAGAGAAGGCATTTATAAGCATTATTGGTCTAATGGAAAACTAATGGAGGAAAAGTTTTATGTAAATGGGAAAGAAGATGGTATTTGTAAAAGCTATTATAGAAACGGTCAGTTAGAGTCGGAATTGACTTATGAAAATGGGACTTTAGAAGGTGTTTGGAAATATTATAATGAAAATGGTCAAGTAACAGTGCAAATTTTTAAAAATGGGAAAGAATACGGTTTTTATCGAACTTATCATTGTAATGGTGAACTAGAGAATGAAGCGTTGTACTGAAGGATCCCCTCATAAATCAGCCATAGCATAGCCATATTTGAGCAACTGATTGGCGAATAATACCCAGGCCGCCAGCAATTCTTTCTCCGTGATTTGATAATCAGGCCGCCTGAGTACCTCCAATCCCAAGCGAATCGTTGAGAGTACCGTTCGATGCCCAATGGTATTGGCCTGAAAATGCTTATCCCAGCCCTGTTGCTGTGCGTGTAAACCAACTAGCCACAACAGGCATTGAACCATCA
>NZ_JAKKRK010000044.1:0-47003 GCF_025654545.1 Shewanella sp. SM20
CGAAGGCAATGTTGTTGTGGGATAGAGCGATGCTGTCGAGACGTTTCATCATAGAAACCATCAACGACCAGTTAAAAAATATCTCTCAAATAGAACACTCTAGACACCGCAGCGTGCATGGTTTTATGCTAAATATGATTGCCGGACTCATCGCCTATCAATTGAAAGACAATAAGCCACAACTGAACCTCACTAACGCAGAGTTTAATGCTATTACAGTTATGGCTTGTTAAACCGATCTCAGGTTAGCTAGGTTGAGAAGGGCTTGATTGAGTGGATATGAAAGCAAAAAACGCTGCGATTCTATAGAAGGAATCGCAGCGTTTTTTATTGAGCTGTATTGGTTGCTATTGATTTCGACACGTTTTAAATAGCGTTAAGTTTCAATACATTTATTTAGACTGGTGCAAAAATTCGGCGCGGGTCGCAGGGTTAGATTTGAAAATACCGCCCAGCGCTGTGGTAGTGGTCGAACTGGTGGAGTCCATCACGCCACGGGATTTTACGCAGTAATGCACGGCATCCATTTTAACGGCAACGTCTTTGGTTTCGAGCAAGGTTTGTAGCGCGACTAACACTTGCTGAGTCAAACGCTCTTGCACTTGTGGACGTTGGGCAAAGAAACGCACAATACGGTTAATCTTTGATAAACCAATGATTTTTTTGCGTGGTAGATAAGCTATGGTCGCAGTGCCATCGATAGTCACTAAATGATGTTCGCAGGTGCTGGTAAGGCTAATGTCTTGCACTCGCACCATTTCATCGAAGCCCATCTTATTGTCGATAACCGTGATCTTAGGGAAGTTCGCATAATCTAAGCCGGAGAAGATTTCATCGACGTACATTTTAGCAATGCGGCGCGGCGTATCGGCAAGGCTATCATCTGACAGATCCAATGACATTAATGTCAGGATTTCTTTCATATGATGTTCAATCTTGTCTTTACGTTCTTCACTGCTGTAAACGCTTGGGAGCATTGGGGTTTCAAGTCCACGTTCTAATAACGCGGCTTGTACTTTTACTGCTGCTTCACTTAATGCCATCTTATCCTCCACTACGTCGTAGCGGCTATAACAGAAAACCTATGCTGATCATCGCGTGGTACTTGGGCTGTTCAGCATCAGATACAAATTATTGCTATTCTCGCTAGGGCAAGAATAGGGGGAGGAGGATAGCGCGAATTGCAGACAATTCATACCGAAAAACGCGCATAGGCCACATGAAAAAGCCGATAGTCCTTATCGGATATCGGCTTTAAATCTGCCACTGCTAATCGAGTTTAGCCTAGCAGTGTCGGCAAGTTTGAGTCAATTCTAAAGTTTCAGATTGGTTTTTAGGAAACTGAGCATTTGTTCATAGTATTTCGCTCTATGCTCATCGTTATAAAAACCGTGGCCTTCATTGTCCATCACCAGTTTTTGGTAAGGATAATTGTGAGCTTTTAGGCCTTTTTCGAGGGATTCGAGTTGTTCAATTGGCGCTCGCTCATCTTCACCACCATGCACCAATAGTATGTTTGCTTTGAGTTTATCGACGTTTTCAGAAGGAGACATTGCTTTAAGTACCGCTTTATCTTGGCCAAGCACATCCTTGAGATAGCTAGTACCAGAACGGCTGTTGGCGACATCGCCTTCATTAAACATCAATTCAAGATCATATACGCCAGCTACACCTATGGCGCATTTAAACATATCTGGCGCAAGCACAGCGCTCTGCAAGGCGCTGTACCCACCAAAACTGCCGCCAACAATACAGATGCGTTCCTTATCGGCAAAACCTTGGTCAATAACGTACTGGGTTGCGTCGATAATGTCGTGCTGAATATCTGAGCCCCATTTTTGATAGCCAGCGCGTTCAAATTGATCGCCATATCCGCCTGAACCACGGAAGTTGACCTGTAGAACGGCTATGCCTTGGCTTGCTAGATATTGGTTTTGTGGGTCAAAGCCCCACCAGTCACGGATACCGTGTGGACCACCGTGTGGATTGACGACTAAGGGTAGGTTTTTAGCTTCTTTACCAAAGGGGAGCGTTAGATACCCATGGAGTTGTTTACCATCACGGCTGGTGAAACTGATGGGTTTAACATCAGCCATTTGCTCTGGGTCGAGCCATTTTTTAGCGGCGGCTAGATATTCAAGTTTTAGTGTTTTCGTATCAAATATGTAGTAATCGCCAGGGTTTCGATCGTTAAACGCAAGTACAACGAGTTTTTCTGCATCTCGGGTTTCGCTAACAATTCGTACTTGATGGCCGGGGAGAGCACCAAGCAGATCTTTTAGTAATTTAGCGTGCGAATCCTCATTATCGACAAAGGCATAACTTGGGTAACCATTTTCAAACTCGACGGCGTAAAGTTGTTTATTGGTGCCGTTAATCCAAAAGTTGCTAGGGTCAACGTTTTCATCCTGAATGATTTCAGTTTTATCGCCCGTTTCGAGATTAATTTTGTAAACCCCTAAGGTTTCACCTTGGGAGCGACCGGCGGCATAAATCGTATTTTTATCATCGGCAAAGGAGAGTGGTTTAAAATCAGCAAGACCTAGATTTAGTTTATCTGTATTTACCCAGTTACCATCTTTGCGGTAGAAGACTTTAGTGATGTTTTGTTTGTCTTCACCTGCAACGAAGCGAACCTCTCCATCATGGTCTGTCATAAAACGGGCTCTGCCGATAGGTGAGCCTGTGATGCGTTTACGTGTGCCATTGAACAAGTCTACGCGATAGACATCTTGTGATAGTTCAAAGTCAAGATTGATCCTATCATTCCATGGAATAGCATTGACTAACATGTAGCGTTCATCATCTGGCAGAGGATCGAGGATAAACGCGCTCGCACGCATAGGGGTGTTTTTCTTGATATTTGAACCTGTTTGTTGCTCGCCACTCTCGAAGCCGAATAAATACGCTTTTCGTGAACCATCGGCATTTACCGCCATCAATTCACCGTAGTAGATAGGTGTGTCTTGCCAGCCTTTTAGGTATTCTTTTGCCAGTACCAGTCGCTCACTGTTGGCCCATTCATAGTCGCCGACTTGAGCATTATCGGGAAAACGTATCGCATTGAGGAGTTTTTTGGTTTGGGTATCTAAGACTAAGAGAACGTTTTTACCTTCGACACTTGTGATAGCGCTTAAATATTTACCAGTAGGCGATATTTTTACATCCGAGTACTCATCACCTTTGCTGAATAACTGTGCTTGCGATAACGCATTCGCGTTGGAGCTATTGGCTGCAAAGGTGGATATTGGAAGTATTGGTAAGCAAAGTGTCGCCAACATGGCTAATCGGAAGAGTTTCATCTGACATCCTTGTAAAATCATTGTGTTTTTTGTTCTTAAAATGTTTTTCGAGGATAAAACAAAAGATGGGGCGAAACAAGGAAGGAATATCGAAAATAAAGGACGATAGTTACCGTCCTTTATGTTGAAAAATCATTAGCTTTGTAAAAGTTGGTGCTGGATAAAACGCCACTGTTCATCGAAGTGTGTCGTCGGTTTGAGTTTGAATTCACTTCGTACAAATTGGGCGATGCGGCCTTCGGCAAAGGCTAACAGTAAATTGGCTAATATGGCTTCGTCTAAGTTGAAGCCTTTACCTTCTCGTAGGGTTTTTTCCCGTAAAATTTGCTTTAACTGGGTTTCAATTTTGGCAAATAAGTTACCAATACGGCTTCGCAGGCGTTCATTTTCACCGAGTAGAGCATCACCGTTGAGAACGCGGGAAATTCCTGGGTTACGTTCTGCAAAGATCAGCAGCAGTTGCAGTACCAACTGGCAGCGCTTCATGGTGTCTTTTTCGTCATCCATGATTAAATTGATGCGCGACAATAACGACTCTTCGATAAATTCGATTAGGCCTTCGAACATCCGCGCTTTACTCGGGAAGTGGCGATACAGTGCGGCTTCCGATACACCGACTTCTGAGGCCAGTTTCGCTGTGGTGATCCTTTGTCCTGGGTTGGTTTCTAGCATCTGCGCTAGACATTGCAGAATGTGTTCACGACGATTAATTTTTGGGCTTACAGCCATTGCAGTATCCTTGGCTCAATAACGACTTAGGGGATTATTTAGTGCCTGAATGGCCAAATCCGCCTTCACCACGGTCTGAGCTGTCGAACTCATCAACGAGTTTGAATTGTGCTTGTACCACAGGAACAAACACCAGTTGCGCGAGACGATCGCCCATTTCTAAGGTGAATGGACTGTCACCACGATTCCAACAAGATACCATTAAGGGGCCTTGGTAATCTGAATCTATGAGTCCGACTAGATTCCCCAGTACAATACCGTGTTTATGGCCCAGGCCTGAGCGCGGTAAAATCACCGCTGCAAGTCCTGGGTCGGCCACATGAATGGCAATCCCCGTGGGGATGAGCACAGTTTCACCCGGTGCTATGGTTAAAGCCGTGTCTATCATGGCGCGAAGATCCATGCCTGCACTGCCTGCGGTGGCGTAAGCGGGCAAGGGAAATTCTGAGCCGATACGGGAGTCGAGAATTTTTAATTCAATCGGTGTTTTCATGTATTTGTTTTTTCTTTCACTATCAACGAAAGTAATTGGCGTGCCAACGTGAGTTTGTCAGTAGCAGGCAAATCTTGACTGCCGTGCGGCCAGAAAACACGCAGGGCATTAGCATCGGCATTAAAGCCTAGGCCAGCAATGGAAACGTCGTTTGCGGCGATCATGTTCAAGTTTTTACGTTTGAGCTTATCGCGCGCATAGGCTTCTACATCATGGGTTTCGGCGGCAAATCCCACCACAAAAGGACGGTTAGGTAAGCTCGCAACCGTGGCTAAGATATCAGGATTCCTCACCAGCGCAAGTTGCATTTCTTCGGTCGATTTTTTGATCTTACAGGTAGCAATATCGCTAATGCGGTAGTCTGCAACGGCGGCGCAGCCAATAAAAATATCTTTTTTATCAACGTTATCCATAACAGCATCGAGCATATTTTGCGCCGATTCAACATCAATGCGTGTCACGCCTTCTGGGGTGCTTAGATTTACTGGGCCTGAGACTAAGGTGACTGTTGCCCCCATATCTGCCGCGGCTTTGGCTAGTGCAAAGCCCATTTTTCCAGAACTGTGATTTGAAATGTATCTGACGGGATCAATTGCTTCACGGGTTGGTCCGGCGGTAATCAGCACCGACTGGCCAGCAAGAGGCAGCGCAGAGACTTCTTTTGTTGCAAAAAAATCACTGGCTAGCTCGGCAATTTCTAGCGGTTCGAGCATGCGTCCAGGACCCACTTCACCACAGGCCTGACTGCCACTGGCGGGTCCCCAAAGTGTAAAACCACGTGATGCTAGGCTAGTTAAATTCGCCTGCGTAGCCAGATTGCGGTACATCTGCTGATTCATTGCTGGACACAGGGCAATTGGCGCCTCAGTGGCAAGACATGTGGTGGTGATTAGCTCATCGGCCATGCCTGCATTAATCCGCGCCAATAGGTTTGCGGTTGCAGGGGCGATGATGACGAGATCTGCCCAACGAGCGAGTTCTATATGACCCATGGCTGCTTCTGCTGCGGGGTCGAGCAAGCTAGATGCCACTGGATGTCCAGACAACGCTTGCAGCGTCAGAGGCGTGATAAATTCCATCGCACTTTGGCTCATCACCACGCGCACATCAAAACCACGCTCTTTCAAGCGACGTACTAAATCAGCACTTTTATAGGCCGCAATACCGCCGCCAATGCCCAGCAGGACGTTTTTATTTGTCAGACTCACAGACATCATCCGAGATAGAAATAATGCCGGCAACAATATCACAAAGTGGTGAATTTTAGTGACTATCCCAGTTCAAAAAATCTCGTCCATACTCAGTAAAGTGAAAATATGTGAGATGACAGGGAGGTCACATGGGGATTAAAGATTGGCCTGAGGGCGAAGGTCCCAGAGATAAACTGTTACAAAAAGGAGCTGCGCATCTCTCGGATGCTGAATTACTGGCAGTATTGCTGCGTAACGGTTTAGCTGGATTAAACGCGGTTGACCTTGCTAGGTCGCTTATTTGCGAGTTTGGCGGCCTCAGAAACCTGCTCTGTGCCCCAAGAAATCAGGTGTGTCGACTTCCGGGCGTAGGACCTGTAAAATACGCCCAGCTTCAAGCTGCGGCCGAATTAGCGCGGCGTGTAGCGCAGGAAAATCTGCAAAGAGGTCAGGTTTTGACAAATCCCGATTTAACTCGGGACTATTTAATGCGACAATTGGCCGATCGCTCCTATGAAGTGTTCGCAGTTTTACTGCTGGATAGCCAGCATAGAGTGATTCAATTTGTCGAATTATTCCGCGGCACAATAGACTCAGCCTCAGTGTATCCACGTGAAGTGGTGAGCTTAGTGCTGGAGAAAAAGGCCGCAGCAGTTATAGTTTGTCATAATCATCCGTCTGGTATTGCCGAGCCCAGTCAGGCTGACCGACGAATAACTGAGCGATTAAAAAATGCGTTAGCAACCATAGACGTATCCTTGTTGGACCATATGGTTGTAGGTGATCGAGAGATAGTTTCTTTTGCAGAACGAGGCTGGATTAATTAATCTAACACTTGATCTTCACTCTGTGATCGTGTATAAAATGCGCCCTCTTTGTGCCTCGGGCGACGGCCATACGAGGCACATTAATGCTCGAGCGTTAAAATTGTTTTTGGAGAAGATTGACATGTCAAGAGTATGCCAAGTTACTGGCAAGAAGCCGATGGTTGGTAACAACCGTTCGCATGCAAAAAACGCGACCCGTCGTCGTTTTTTACCTAACCTACAAAACCACCGTTTTTGGTTAGAAGAAGAAAAGCGTTTCGTACAGTTACGTGTATCTACTAAAGGTATCCGTCTGATCGACAAAAAAGGTATCGAAGTTGTTGTTGCTGAACTTCGTGCCCGTGGCGAGAAGGTATAATAGATCATGGCTAAAGCTAAAGGTAATCGTGAGAAGATCAAATTAGTTTCTACAGCTAAGACTGGTCACTTCTACACAACTGAAAAAAACAAGCGTAACATGCCTGAAAAAATGGAAATCAAAAAATTTGATCCAGTTATTCGTCAGCACGTTATCTACAAAGAAGCCAAAATCAAGTAATCCTTGGTTAGTGTTTCGAGAAAAGCCCCTTATTTAAGGGGCTTTTTTTTGCACTTTTTTTAGTGGCTAGTCATCAAGTTGAGATAATTGCCTCGCAAACTGATGCCGCTGAATCATCCCCTGTGAAGTTAAAAAAGTGTGAACACTTACTGAAAATATAAAATAGTGCGGTTCTAAGCACTTTAAATCATCAAATCTGCACTTTAGTGAGAATAAATTCTTTATATGTGAATTAAAATGCAATACCATACGCGAAAGTTAGCGATTCATTCCTGGTGTGTCATAGTGACGCTGCCAGCTCAAAAATGAGGTGTAAATAACGCGTGCGTACCACTGAACTGGTTGATGGATTTCGTCATTCTGCCCCCTATGTTAATGCTCACAGAGGTAAAACTTTTGTGGTCATGCTGGGTGGTGAAGCTTTGGCTCAAAATCAATTCCGCGCCATCTTAAATGATGTCGCCCTGCTGCACAGTTTAGGGATCAAAGTGGTGTTGGTATATGGCGCTAGGCCGCAGATTGATGCTGCATTAGCCGCCAACGGTATTGCGCCTGCCTACCACGACGGTGTGCGTATCACGGATGAAGATTCGCTCAAAGTGATTAAGCAAGTTGCGGGGGCACTGCAATTTGATATCACAGCGCGTTTATCCATGAGTTTAAGTAATACGCCGATGCAAGGTGCGCAAATTAACTTAGTGAGCGGCAACTTTGTGATTGCTCAACCACTGGGTGTGGATAATGGTGTGGACTTTTGTCTGAGTGGCAAAGTGCGTCGTATTGATGTGCAAGGCTTAAAACGTCAGCTAGATAATCACTGCATCGTGTTGATGGGGCCGATTGCGGCTTCGGTTACTGGTGAAAGCTTTAATCTCACCGCTGAGGAAATCGCGACTCAAGTGGCAATTAAGCTTAAAGCAGACAAGATGATCGGCTTTAGCTCACAGAACGGTATTCTCGATCGTAATGGCGATGTAATTGCCGAGTTGATGCCAAATGATGCGCAAAACATCATGAACAAGCTGGCCGAGCAAGGGTCTGCTTGTGTTGGCACTATGGCGTTTCTCAAAGCCAGTATCGATGCTTGCCGCAATGGTGTGCCACGTTGTCATTTAGTTAGCTACCTTGAAGATGGTGCTTTACTACAAGAGCTGTTTTCCCGCGAAGGGATTGGTACACAAATCGTCACTGAGAGTGCTGAGCGTTTACGCTGTGCGTCGATCGCCGATATTGGCGGTGTGTTGAACCTTATCCGTCCATTGGAGGAACAAGGCATTCTGGTGCGTCGTAGTCGTGAGCAGCTTGAGATTGAAATCGAACAGTTCATGTTGATTGAGCGCGACGGTTTAGTGATTGGTTGCGCTGCGCTCTATCCTTTTGAAGAGGACAATGCGGGTGAGTTTGCTTGTTTGGTGGTGCATCCTGATTATCGCGATGCCGATAGAGGGAGCTTACTGCTGAAGAACATTATCAATCAGGCTAGAAACCGCGGTTATTCACGCTTGTTTGCGCTGACAACTCGGAGCATTCACTGGTTCTTAGAGCATGGTTTTGTGATTGAAGATGTTGAAGCACTGCCACAGAAGAAAAAGCAGTTGTATAACTATCAACGCCGCTCAAAAATTCTCGCGCTCGATCTTTAAGCCGTTCTAAATCAATCCAATCAATGCCAGCCTAGTACTCATATTAGCGCTGGCATTTTTATTGACATAATATGTCTTTATTGGCAGATTAAGACTTCACTGCATGGGAGATACTGCCAATGAGTCCTCAATTTTTTGAACTCGCCCCTTTAACCCAAACCTCTATCTTCAGTTTTATCGTCTTATTGCTCGGTTTAGCGGGTATCTTGCTGATGTTATGGCTAAAAAATATGCCTAAGATAGCGAAGTCGGCGAGTTTAGGTATATTGCTGGTGGTGATGGGCGGATTTTCTTGGGTCTTCTATCAATCGAATAGCGCCGAATTAGTGTTAACCGATACAGAGCTCACAGTGGATGTTCCCTTCTATAAAGTGCAGTTATCTCGCGTGGATTTATTGCCTGCCGAGGCGCGCATAGTCGATTTGCAGCAAGAGGCAGATTTAGCGCCGAGCTTTAAAACGAACGGCATAGGCATGCCAGGGTTTCAATTAGGCTGGTTTAAGTTGCAGGGGAAAGGCAGGGCATTTTTGGCGATAACAGATAAATCGCAGTTAGTGTTAGTGCCAACGACTAAAGGCTACAGTTTATTACTAACAGTACCGCAAGGGAGTGAGTTTTTAGCACAGTTACAGAAGTAATCATCATATGTCATCACTTCTGCCACTGTGTTTATCGGCGTGATAATGCTCACGCCGTTTTGCGTTTATAGGCCATATCTAAGGTAAAGACGAGCAGCGCGCTCCAGATAAAGCCGAAGGTCACGCCTTTTTCGGCATCGAAGGGCTCATTGAACAGACTCACCGCGAGGATGAACATAATACTCGGACCAATATATTGGAAAAAGCCGAGCATAGACAATGGAATACGTACCGCTGCCCCTGCAAAACACAGCAAAGGAATGGTAGTCACTATCCCTGCCGCCATTAACATCAGATTCAATTGCCAATCGTTAGTTAGCATGCTCGCCGTGGCTGTGTCTAAGGTTGCGACGAGATAAATCAGCGCTACCGGTAATAACACTGCGGTTTCGACCAATAAGCCGGCCTTAGCATCCACATTGACCTTTTTTCGCAGCAGCGCATAGAAACCAAAGGTACCCGCGAGTGCCAGTGAGACGATGGGAATTGAGCCAAAAGAGATTAACTGGATCAATACGCCAGCGCTGGCGAGTGAAACCGCAAACCATTGCAGTTTACGCAATCTTTCGCCTAGAAATAACATACCGAGTAAGACGTTGAGTAAAGGATTGATGAAGTAACCTAGGCTGGCATCGAGCATGTGATCGTTATTTACCGCCCAGATAAATAGTAGCCAGTTTCCCGCGATCAATATGGAAGTAATGGTGAGAACCATCAACTGTTTAGGCTGTTTAAACAGTAAGCGTAAGCGAGAAAAACCGCCGATAAACTGCATAATGATCAGCATAAACACGAATGACCAAATCACTCGATGGAGCAAAATTTCGGTGGCGGAAACATGGTTGAGTAATTTGAAATATAAAGGCGCAAAACCCCACATACAGTAAGCACTGACGGCAAGTAGGATCCCTTTGCGGTATTCAAGATTTGGCATGAGACATCTTCGAAGAACAACAAGGTGGCGATTGTAGGTGTGTCTGACCGCTGACTCAAGGGATTCGCCGCGTTCTTTTCGTTACAGAATATCTCCACAAAAAATTGAATGGGCGATTAAAGTCAGTAAACATCCTGTTAATCAAGACGTTTACCTTAGTCAGTTTTGAGCCCTAAGGCAGTAATACACATCTAAATTTAATCGCCTAACCCACCATATAAGTCCCTGTTCCAAAGGCGATATGCGTGCCTTGCTCATTATGTAGTTCCATGCGGCATACTGAAACTCGATTACCCGCACGAATGACGCTGCCCGTCCCCGTAAAGGTGAGGCCACGGCCAGGTCTAAGATAATCGACGCGCATATCAATCGTCCCTAAAGTTTGGAGGCGTTGTTGTAATTCTTCAATCGTCCAATCTTCACGGCTTGCGACCAGTCCTGCAAATGCGGTAAGTCCGCCGACCACATCCAGTACTGTAGCTGTGACACCGCCGTGGAGGATCTGTTGATGGATATTGCCAATAAGTTCTGGTTTCATATTGATGACCACTTCGACACCGTCGACATCGTAACGTTTGATATCGAGTCCGAGTAGATTATGGAAAGGGACATGTTGATCAAATACTGCTGCGACTCTTCTCAAAGCTTCGGCTTGGATTGGGTTTGTCATGGTTTCTCATCCTTGTCACTGAGTGACGGTATTAGGCGTAATTGGATTTGTTATCAACACTTAGATTAACAAAGTGCGGCTTAGAGCAATTAATCTACAGTGAAGCGTGCGCAGAATGCAACTTAAGCCAGATTGAAGATAAATTGGCTATGGGCATTATGGTTAGTTGAGGGAGGGCGATCTTAGTCGATGACATTTATCCAGAATGGGTTTACGACAAGATGGCGCAAGACAGGAGCGGTTCAGTCCTTTAGAATAGGCCCCCTCACTTTTGACATAGAAGATCCATGGAAAAGCTCGTACTCGACACGCATGATGATCCGCTCTCGCAACGCCTCGCGCAGGTGTTTGGTTACCGTGACTTTAGGGACGGTCAGCGGGAGGTGATAGAACGTGTCTGCGGCGGGCAAGATTGCTTAGTGATCATGCCGACTGGCGGCGGTAAGAGTCTGTGCTATCAGTTACCCGCCTTGATGATGAATGGCATCACTATTGTCGTCTCCCCATTGATTTCTTTGATGAAAGATCAAGTCGATAGCTTATTGCAAACCGGTGTTGCTGCGGCTTATCTGAATTCTTCTTTGCCGCGCGAGCAGAGTGCCGAAGTATTAAGGCAGCTACGCCACGGTGAGTTAAAGTTACTTTATGTGTCACCTGAGCGTTTATTAACCGCTGATTTTATTGAGCGTATGCAGTCTCTCCAGCTGGCGATGTTTGCCATCGATGAGGCGCATTGTATCAGTCAGTGGGGCCATGATTTTCGCCCTGAATATGCGGCGCTCGGCCAGTTAAAGCAACTCTTTCCCTATGTGCCCATGATGGCGCTGACCGCAACAGCAGATCAGGCGACTCGGCAGAGTATTTGTGAGCGGCTCGGTATTGACCCGTTCCGTTTACTTTCAAGTTTCGATCGGCCCAATATTCGCTATACAGTCGCTGAAAAGCTTAATGCAGCTAATCAGTTACGACATTTTTTAACGCAGCAGAATGGCACTAACGGCATTATTTATTGTAGCAGCCGTCGCCGTGTCGATGAAGTGGCTGACCGTTTATGCCTGCAAGGTTTTAATGCCAAGGCCTATCATGCGGGAATGACGCAGGAAGACCGTGGTGCAGTACAGGATAGTTTCCTTAAAGACCAAATCGATATTGTGGTTGCCACTGTGGCTTTCGGTATGGGTATTAATAAGTCGAATGTGCGTTTTGTGGTGCATTACGATATCCCAAAAAGTATCGAAGCCTATTATCAGGAAACGGGCCGAGCAGGACGTGATGGGCTCGATGCAGAAGCTTTTATGTTGTTCGATCCCGCCGATATTGGTCGGGTGCGACATTTGATTGAACAGTCCGAGCCAGGGCCGCAGCAACAGGTCGAATTCCACAAACTTAATACTATGGCTGCCTTTGCTGAGGCGCAGACCTGTCGCCGCCAAGTGTTGCTGCATTACTTTGATGAGAGTGCATTAGAGCCCTGTGGTAACTGCGACATTTGCCTCGACCCGCCTAAGCGTTATAACGGCACCGAAGATGCACAGAAGGTGTTGTCATGTATTTTCCGTTTAGGCCAGCGTTTTGGTATCAATCATTTAATTGAAGTGTTGCGCGGTTCGAAAGGCGCACCGATAGTCGAACGAGGGCATGACAAACTCACGACTTGGGGGATTGGTAAAGACAAGAGCCATGAATATTGGTTGAGTGTGATCCGCCAACTCATTCATTTGGGACTGGCGAGTCAAGATGTGACTCGCGGTTCATCTATTACCCTAAACCCATCAGCACGGCCTGTGCTCAAAGGTGACGTAGCGTTAATGCTCGCCGAACCGCGTATTCAGTTAACGACCACAAAACGTAAGGCGAGTCAGTCTAAAGCACCGTTGAATTATGACCGTAAGTTGTTCGCACGGTTGAAGTTATTGCGTAGAACCATTGCCGAGCAGCAGGATGTGCCGCCGTATTTAGTCTTTAACGACGCTACCCTCGCAGAAATGGCAGCCATGATGCCAACGAGCGCGGGGGAAATGCTCGTAGTCAACGGAGTGGGCGAGCGTAAACTGAGCCGTTTCGGTGACGCTTTTCTCGATGAAATCGCGGCTTATTTAGCGGGAGAATAATAGTTTGGATTATTTTCATTGATTTTAACCTTGCCCAATTGATTGATACTGGCTCTCTTAATTAAAGACTCTAAGGTATCAAACTGTTGCATCGCCGCTATACCAATATTGACCTTACTTGAACCCTGCCAAGGCTGAATGCAAGCAACTAACTGACTAACGACTCTTTTAGCACCAGTTGCCGAGGTATGCGGCAGGATAATGACAATTTCATCCATCGAATATCGGATTAACTTATCTTGCTCCCGTAGTCTGTGTTGTAGCTCATCCTGTAAGATAGGTAGGTCAACTTGACGGATCTGACTCGCATTAAACAATAATAAAGACAGTGGGTAATTACCTTGTTTGGCACTGTTTAATGCTGATGTGACTTGTTGGAGCAGCGTTTCCGCAGGTTCATTACCTTCAATATGTGGGGCACGATTATTCTGTTTATCAATCAAATACCAAATCGCTCCGCCCAATAATGCCATCGCGATTAAGAACAGTGTGCTATAGGCCCAATCGACATTTAGCTCTTGTAAGATTGAATCTTTTTCTGGTGCAGTGCTATTTGGCTCCTGCTGCAGATCTTGTTGATTTAGACGTGCCTTAAACTGCAATATCCGAGCATTATTCATCGCTTGATTGGTGAGCTCGGCCGCTCGATAACGTTTGAGTAAGAAAGAATAGGCCTGTTTAAAATCCCCTTTTTCTAAGTAGTGATCGCTCATGATCCCGTAAAATCCTTTGAGATCAGAATACTGTTTTAGATTTTCAGCTTGCTCAATTGCGTGATTCATGAGGATTAAAGCGGCATCTTCTTGATGCTGAGCAAAACGAATTTGGGCGAGTAGGCGAGTTGAACGCATTGTCGCTAATTGTTGATTTTGTTTTTTAAACGTATTAATCGCGATAGAAAGATATTCTTCGGCATTATCGATGCGGCCTTTATCGAGCGCGATTGAGGCCAAAATGGCATAACTGTAGGCGAGTTCAAGTGGCGAACCGAGCTCAGGTAAAAGCGCTTTAGCTTGTTGTTCGAGTTTATCACTGTAATCAAACTCTTGATTATCAAGCGCTATCCGAGCTGCATTGCGTAAAATAAAGTGTAAAACCTTCCCTTTTGCATCGGCACTTTGTATACCTAAGTTGGTGTAATACATGGCTTGGGGGAAATCATGGGTGGCATAAAGTAAATTTCCCATCGCGGCATACACATAGGCCTGTGGTGGCCAAATCCAATTTTGGTTTTGAGTATGAATATCCGGATAAATATCAATCGCGAGGCGTAAATCTTCGATAGCAGAGGAGAAGTTATCAGTGTCAGTATCGAGTTGGCCACGTAAGCGTAAGGCATCGACTAAGGCTTGTGGTTGCTGGTAACGTCGCGCTAGGTTAATGGCTGAATCAAGCAAAGGTAGGGCATTTTGAATATTGTTATAGCTAAGGTTGGCGTCGGCTTGGCAAATCAAAAAGTAAGGTCGTACTTGATCTAGCTTAAGTTGTTTAGCGTTTGCTTCGCCTAATTGAGCAACGTTGATAGCGGCTTCATTTTCCCCTATTTGTAGTAGGTTTTGGCATTTCAATACACTTAATCTGAGTCGATTGATATCTGAGCTTGCACTGGTCGCAAATTGTTTTTCTAACGCTGTTATTTGAGTGAGTGCTTTACTGGGATATTGGTAGACGAATTCAGTGAGTTCATCTAATTGGTCTATAGCACTGGCCCCAAAGGGAAACAGCCATAACAACAGGCTCAGTACCAAGACGCGAAAATCCATTTTGTGCTCCATATAAAATGCGTAAGTTCTAATATCCCTAATCACTAAGGCGGGATTATAACTTTTCTTAATCGTTTTTTGCATAAAAAACTATTTTTTTCTAAGGGGAATAAGTTAACACATCCCAGTGATTTCTGAATCCAAACAGCCGGTTAATTCTGTGGAATCGATCACTAATTTGGGGATGAAACTCACCGTTATTAGCCTTAAGACAGGTTGAATGAGTGGAACATGAAAAAATTAGGGTTGACACTATCGGCTAGGCAAGTTAAATATTAACCGTCCTCAATAATTCAAACAGAATAAATATACAGATTAAATGAATATTATTAGCCGCAAACTCGACCTCCTCCTTCTCTCTCTCGCGGTTTATACGCGGAGGTCTTAGTGTTGCACGCTCGATAAAGAGGCAAAGCATTCACAAACCCCGCACCGATGTTGCGGGGTTTTTTGTATCTGAATACGGCAAAAATTAACTAACGAACGGTGACGTTCCATGGAGAAGCGAGATGTCTAACAGAGTCATAATATTTGATACTACCTTGCGTGATGGTGAGCAGGCATTAGCCGCAAGTTTGTCGGTCAAAGAAAAACTACAGATCGCTATGGCGCTGGAACGTCTCGGTGTGGATGTGATGGAAGTGGGTTTTCCGGTTTCTTCACCCGGTGATTTTGAGTCAGTGCAGACCATAGCGCGTACCATCAAAAATAGCCGCGTTTGTGCCTTATCCCGTGCATTGGAAAAGGACATAGATGCAGCGGCGCAGGCCTTGTCAGTTGCAGATCAATTCCGTATCCATACTTTTATCTCGACCTCGACTATTCACGTTGAGAGCAAGTTGAAGCGTTCTTTCGATCAAGTGTTAGAGATGGCGGTGGGCGCGGTGAAGTATGCCCGCCGTTTTACCGACGATGTGGAATTTTCCTGTGAGGATGCGGGGCGTACGCCCATCGATAATCTATGTCGTATGGTAGAAGCCGCCATTCGTGCGGGGGCGCGCACCATTAATATTCCCGATACGGTCGGTTACACAGTGCCCAGCGAGTTTGGCAATATCATTCAGACTTTGTTTAATCGGGTGCCGAATATCGACCAAGCGGTGATCTCAGTGCATTGCCATGATGACTTAGGTTTATCTGTGGCTAACTCGATTACCGCTGTACAGCACGGTGCACGTCAAATTGAATGTACGATCAATGGCATAGGTGAGCGTGCGGGTAACTGTTCACTTGAAGAGATCGCTATGATTTTAGCGACGCGTAAGGGCATGTTAGGGCTAGAAACGGGCATTAATGCCAAAGAAATTCACCGTACTTCTAATTTAGTCAGCCAGTTATGCAATATGCCAGTGCAGGCGAACAAAGCGATTGTCGGTGCGAATGCCTTTACCCATTCGTCGGGCATCCATCAGGATGGCATGTTAAAAGCACAAAATACCTATGAAATCATGACGCCAGAAAGCATAGGTTTGAATCGCAACAACTTGAATATGACCTCGCGCTCGGGTCGCCATGTGATCAAGCATCGCATGGAAGAAATGGGCTATAGCGAGCACGATTACAATATGGATACTCTGTATGAAGAGTTTCTAAAATTGGCAGATAAAAAAGGCCAAGTATTTGATTATGATTTAGAAGCCTTAGCCTTTATGGAAGCGCAGGCCGAAGAAGACAATCACTATCAATTGCAGCAATTAGTGGTGCAGTCTGACTCAACTGAAGGCGTAGCTACGGCGACTGTGCGTATCGAAGTGGGCGGCGAAATTAAAACAGAAGCCGCAACGGGTAATGGTCCTGTTGATGCTGCCTATAACGCGATTGCTCGCGCAACCGATCGTCGAATCGATATCATCAGCTACAAGCTAGGCGCTAAAGGCGTAGGTCAAAATGCCTTAGGCCAAGTGGATATTACCGCGGTTTACCACGAGCAAAACTTTCACGGCGTAGGTTTGGCAACCGATGTGGTTGAAGCCTCGGCACGCGCTTTAGTGCATGTGATGAACTTAACGTGCCGCGCAGACAAGGTTGCCGATTACAAACAAAGCATGCAAAAAAATCGAGAGCTAGGCGGCGTCTAGTCGCTAAAAGTATCCAAAGAATAGCAAGGTCGAGCATAAAGCATTTACATTTAAAGGAGTTGGCTGGCGTATGAGTTATCAAATAGCAGTATTAGCAGGGGATGGGATCGGTCCTGAAGTGATGGCAGAGGCGCGTAAAGTGCTGCGTGAGGTTGAAGCGCGTTTCGATTTGAATATCGAATACACTGAATTCGATGTTGGCGGTATTGCCATCGATAACCACGGTTGTCCCTTACCCGATGCCACACTAAAGGGCTGTGAAGCGGCCGATGCGATCCTGTTTGGCTCGGTAGGCGGCCCTAAGTGGGAAAAGTTACCACCAAATGAGCAACCTGAGCGCGGCGCGCTATTGCCACTGCGTGGTCACTTCGAACTGTTTTGTAATCTGCGCCCAGCTAAATTGCATGATGGCTTAGAACATATGTCACCGCTGCGTAGCGATATTTCCGCCCGTGGCTTTGATGTTTTATGTGTGCGCGAGTTAACCGGCGGCATTTATTTTGGTAAGCCGAAGGGCCGTCAAGGCGAAGGCGAAAATGAAGAAGCCTTCGATACCATGCGTTATAGCCGCCGCGAAATTAGCCGTATCGCCCGTATCGCCTTTGAAGCCGCCCGTGGTCGCCGTAAAAAAGTGACCTCAGTGGATAAAGCCAACGTACTGGCTTGTTCAGTCTTATGGCGCCAAGTGGTTGAAGAAGTCGCGGTAGATTTCCCCGATGTCGAGCTTGAACACATCTATATCGATAATGCGACCATGCAGTTGCTACGTCGTCCCGATGAGTTCGATGTGATGCTATGTTCTAACCTGTTCGGCGATATTTTATCCGACGAAATTGCCATGTTAACGGGCTCTATGGGCTTGTTGTCATCGGCGAGCATGAACAGCACTGGCTTTGGTTTATTTGAACCAGCGGGTGGCAGTGCGCCGGATATCGCGGGTAAAGGCATTGCAAACCCTATCGCCCAAATTCTGTCGGCGGCATTAATGCTGCGCCACAGTTTAAAGCAAGAAGAAGCTGCGTGTGCGATTGAGCGTGCCGTCAGCAAAGCATTAAATTCTGGCTACTTAACCGGTGAGCTATTGAGCAGCGACAAGCGTAGCCAAGCTAAATCAACCGCCGAGATGGGTGACTTTATCGCCAATGCTATAAAGGAAGGTGTGTAATGACGACTGTGCCAAAAAACGCGGTGGCAAAAACGCTGTATCAAAAAGTATGGGATGCCCACGTTGTAGCGACTCCTGAAGGTGAAGCGCCGATCATTTATGTCGACAGACATTTAGTCCATGAAGTGACTTCTCCCCAAGCATTTAGTGGCTTAAAAGTGGCGGGCCGCAAACTGCGTGCACCGGAAAAAACCTTTGCCACTATGGATCATAATACTTCGACCCGCAGCGCCAGCTTGGATGCCCTAAGCCCGATGGCACGCACTCAGGTTGAAACCCTAGCGCAAAACTGTAAAGACTTTGGCGTGCGTTTATACGACATTCATCATCCTAATCAAGGGATTGTGCATGTAATGGGGCCAGAGTTAGGGATTACCTTACCCGGCACTGTGATTGTCTGTGGTGATTCCCATACCGCGACCCATGGCGCCTTTGGGGCGCTGGCGTTTGGCATTGGCACATCTGAAGTTGAGCACGTTTTAGCGACGCAAACTCTGCGTCAGCTAAAAGCTAAGACCATGAAGATTGAAGTGCGTGGTCATGTCACCGATGGCGTGACCGCCAAAGATATCGTACTCGCTATTATTGGCAAAATCGGCATGGATGGTGGCACGGGTTACGTGGTGGAGTTCTGCGGTGAGGCGATTGAAGCCCTGTCGATGGAAGGCCGCATGACAGTGTGCAACATGGCAATTGAGATGGGCGCTAAAGCGGGCATGGTCGCGCCGGATCAAACCACTTTCGACTATTTAGCAGGCCGCGAATTTGCGCCAAAGGGCGAAGATTGGGCAGAGGCTGTCGCTTACTGGAAAGCCATAAAGGCCGATGATGGCGCCGTGTTTGATGCTGTCGTTGAGTTAGATGCCGCTGATATTGCGCCGCAATTGACTTGGGGCACTAACCCTGGCCAAGTCGTAGCGATCGATGGAAAAGTGCCAAATCCTATTGATGAAGTAAATCCAAGTACCCGAGCTAGTATGGAAAAGGCCCTAGAATACATTGGCCTGAGTGCGGGGACGCCTATGACAGACATCAGTATCAACAAAGTATTTATCGGTTCATGTACTAACTCGCGGATTGAAGATTTACGCAGCGCCGCAGTACATGCCAAAGGCCGTAAAGTCGCGAGTGGCGTCACCGCGATTGTAGTACCTGGTTCTGGTCAAGTGAAAGCCCAAGCCGAAGCCGAAGGCTTAGATAAAATCTTTATTGAAGCGGGATTTGAGTGGCGTTTACCGGGTTGTTCCATGTGTTTAGCGATGAACGATGACAGATTAGAGGCGGGCGATCGCTGTGCCTCGACCAGTAATCGTAATTTCGAAGGTCGCCAAGGCCGTGGCAGTCGCACCCATTTAGTGAGCCCGGCGATGGCCGCCGCCGCTGCGGTGGCTGGGCATTTTGTCGATATTCGTAAACCTTACTAATTACCGTAAACCCAAGAGGAGAAGTTAATGCAACCTTTTACGACCCATACCGGGCTTGCGGTCATGATCGACAGCACCAATATCGATACTGATCAAATCATTCCTAAACAGTTTTTGTCTAAGGTGACGCGCGATGGTTTTGGCGTGCACTTATTTCATGATTGGCGTTATTTAGATGATGCGGGGGATGTGCCCAATCCTGAGTTTTCATTGAACCAGCCTCGTTATAAAGGCGCTTCAATTCTTTTGTCGCAGGAAAACTTTGGTTGTGGTTCAAGCCGCGAACATGCGCCTTGGGCGCTGGCGGACTTCGGTTTGCGCGCCATTATTGCACCGAGTTTTGCCGACATTTTTTACGGCAACTCAATCAATAACGGCCTATTGCCTGTGGCGTTAACCCATGCGCAGGTGCGTCAGTTGATGGACGAAGTGGCGGCAGAAGAAGGCGCGCAAATCACGGTTGATCTCACAAGCTGTAAAGTGATTGCACCGTCAGGTGCTGAGTTTAGTTTTACGCTGGCAGAGTCGGCGAGACATAAGTTACTCAATGGGTTAGATGCTATTGGGCTGACCTTGTCCCATGCTGTGCAAATCAGTCAGTACGAAACTCAAATCCAAGGTTGGCGCCGCTAAACTTTCAGCGCACATTTGTACTCGTGTTGAGTCTATATTTAAGCGCCTAGGTTAATACCTAGGCGTTTTTGTTTTGAATCTCAATACACTCTTAATTTAATCAGTTGTATTTTAAAGCATAAATTTTTATTGTCGTTTTGATACTAGAAAATTTTATTCTCCACAGTGATTTATGCTGAATTTGTCGAGTTTAAATGATTTACAGGTGTTCCAAAGTTTTAATTTTTTATCTTGTTGTTTAATATTGGTATTTGTTGGGTTCTTAATTTAAATCTCACGACTGTCGTGAATGATTTTTGAGTGTTTAAAGGTGGTTTTTTGTTTTAATGGTGATGTATGTCACTAAATCTGTTTTAAAGACTCATTTTTTTAGAGTTTCTGTCTGTTTTATCTCCTTTGGTTGCAAACATCTTCTGCATAAGTAAACTGCTGCGCATTCAATATGGAGTGTTTGCTCTATTTTGCCTGAACGCCGCAGTACTCATCTAAGTAGTACAGATAACAATAATATGATTAGAGAATAACAATGCAAAAACGTCTTCTGACTTTGGCTGTCACTGCAGCCTTGTTAAGTTCAACGACTCAACTCCATGCCGCGGGTTTTCAACTTGCGGAATACTCTGCTACAGGTTTAGGTCGCGCCTTTGCGGGTGAAGCCGCTATGGCGGATAACGCTTCGGCTCAAGGTCGAAATCCTGCAATGCTGACTTATTTAGAAGGACGTCAGTTGTCCGCGGGTGGCATTTACGTTATGCCAAACGTCGATGTGACTGGTGATGTGAGCCTTAGCTCACCGTTAATTGGTCCTAATCCTGTTGTTATGAAAGGTGGCGATGCACTAGATGTAGCTGATGACGCACTTGTGCCAAATTTTTATTATTCAAATCAGCTAAATGATCAATGGACTTGGGGCCTAGCGGTAAACTCTAATTATGGTCTAGCCACTGAATTACCCGCGACCCACGCAGCGGCTATTTTTGGTAACAAGACTTCGGTTACGACCGTTGAATTTAATCCAAACATCGCTTATCGCATCAATGATGCTGTCAGCGTAGGTGCTGGTGTACGTATCGTTTATGGTGAAGGCGAAATTGGTGCCTCATTACCAGGTTGGGTTGATGGTATCAAACCTGCTCTGCCGGCTCCTGTGCAGGCAGTGTTACCTCCAGGTGGCACTGAGCTGAAAAGCATGAAGGGTGATGATGTGGGTTATGGCTGGCAGTTAGGTGCCAGTTGGCAGATTAATCCGGCTCACCGTTTGGGTTTTGCTTATCACAGCGGCGTGCAACTGGACTTAGATGGCCATGCGTCTGGTGTTCTGTACACTGGCGGCCAAGATGTGTCCATTGAAGGTTATTTACCGCTTGAATTGCCCGCTTTTGCAGAGATAGCTTCCCATCACCAATTGACCGATAACTGGGCCATGCATGCGAGTGTGAACTGGACAGATTGGAGCGTATTCGATCAACTAGTGGCTTATTTCCCTGGTGAAGTTAAACCTAAGGGCGGTTTAGAGTCTGATTTAGTTAAAGAAGAGCACTTCGAAGATAACTGGCGCTTCGCGCTAGGGACGACTTATCAAGTGAATAACGACTGGTTAGTGCGTGCCGGTGTTGCTTTAGATAAAACGGCGGCAAATGACGAGTGGCGCACAACCACAATTCCAGACTCTGACCGTCTGTGGTTCTCTGTCGGCGCAGGTTATCAGGCAACTAAGAACCTGAACGTTGATTTTGCTGTGACTTATATTAAAGCGACTGGCGATGCGCCAATCAACGAACAGCAAAACCTATTGAACCTAGCGACTGTTAACTTTAACGGCGAAGCAAGCGGCGATGTATGGCTTGCGGGTATCCAAATGAGCTACAAGATGTAAGTTCAGTATGTTAAAAAAAGCCCTGAATCTTCAGGGCTTTTTTATGGCTATAGCATGGTGGCGTTATCTTGTTTTACGGCTTACTTGCTGGTCACGGCGGTAAATTCCGAATATATTCACTGCATAAGTCGGTGGATCATGTTAATTCTCGCCAGCATAAAAAGGCGGCGGAGAGTTCAGATAGGATAGTAGCGTGCAGAAAAAATACGTGGTGGCCTTAGATCAAGGCACGACCAGCTCAAGGGCGATAGTGTTCGATCACGACGCAAACATTGTCAGCGTGTCCCAGCGGGAATTTACCCAGTTGTACCCTAATCCGGGTTGGGTCGAGCATGATCCCATGGAGATTTGGGCAAGCCAAAGTTCAGTGTTAATTGAAGTATTGGCGCGTGCGGGTATTCACAGCGATGAAGTGGCCGCCATTGGCATTACCAATCAGCGGGAAACCACTGTTATATGGGAGAAGGCCACAGGTAAACCTATTTATAACGCGATTGTGTGGCAGTGCCGTCGCAGCGCTGAGATTTGTGAGCAACTCAAAGCTCAAGGGTTAGAAGAATATGTGCGTGAGAATACCGGTTTATTACTCGACCCTTATTTTTCAGGCACTAAGATCAAATGGATTCTAGATCATGTGCCCAATGCCCGTGAGCAAGCCGAGCGTGGTGAGTTGTTGTTCGGCACTATCGATACTTGGCTCGTGTGGAAGTTAACCGAGGGCAAGGTGCATGTCACCGATCCCACCAATGCTGCCCGTACTTTGCTATTCAATATCCATAGCCTGACTTGGGATAATAAGTTACTCGAAGCCTTAGATATTCCCTTGTCTATGTTGCCTGACGTTAAACCTTCCTGCAGCGTGTATGGTACGACACGGATAGCGGGGGAAGGCAGTGAAATCCAAGTCGCAGGAATGGCGGGCGATCAACAGGCTGCGCTTTTTGGTCAGTTATGTGTCGAGCCCGGCATGGCGAAGAATACCTACGGCACTGGTTGTTTTTTGTTGATGAATACAGGGACCAAAGCGGTGCGCTCAAACCATGGCTTATTGACTACAGTTGCCGTGGGGCCTAAGGGTGAAGTGAACTATGCCCTCGAAGGTTCAGTCTTTATGGGCGGCGCGACCATTCAATGGCTGCGAGATGAACTGGGGCTTATTCGTGATGCCAGTGATACTGAGTACTTTGCCTCTAAGGTCGCCGATACTAATGGCGTGTATCTGGTGCCCGCTTTTGTGGGACTCGGTGCGCCCTATTGGGATCCCAATGCCCGTGGTGCGCTATTTGGTCTGACACGCGGGGCGAATCGTAATCATATTATTCGGGCGGCGTTAGAATCCATCGCTTACCAGAGTAAAGATTTACTCGATGCCATGATCAAAGACAGTGGCGTCAGCCTTAAGCGTTTAAAGGTGGATGGCGGCGCGGTCGCTAATGATTTTTTGATGCAATTTCAAGCCGACATTACCGATGTCGAAGTGTTAAGGCCAAGCGTTTGTGAGACAACCGCTTTGGGTGCGGCATTTTTAGCTGGGTTGGCAGTGGGCTTTTGGGAGAGTGTGATAGAGCTTGAGCACAAAGCCTGTATCGATAAGCATTTTATCCCTAATATCGATGCCCAGACTCGAGTACAGCTATACGCAGGTTGGCAGGACGCGGTGGCCAGAACTCGAACTTAAACAATACGCCTTGAGGCGGCATTGGTTTGAGATAAAACTTAATTTGAGGTATCGCATGATTCGAAATCTGGCCTGATTTCAGGCATGCTCGATAGTGCTGCTAAAAAGAGGCTAATAAAAAGGCGCTAATCCAATGGGATTGCGCCTTTTCCGTTTTATATCAGTACGGATTTATACTTCTACATCAATGATATGTTGGCTCGGTAGCTTCTTGATTTCTGCGGAATCATCGGTCACTTCAAGTACGACACCTTCTTTTAGTTTTAGCGTTTCGGTTTCATCCGATGCACGGCGTTTCTTATTTTTATTGTTATCTGATTCTTTGCGTCTTTCCCTGACTTTAGTATTGTGGCTTTCTAACGCTGGAGGTAACTGCGACTGCGGTGTTTCATGGCTATCGGGGGCATTTGCGCTTGCACTGCTGACTTGGTCAACAACCCGTTTAGGGTGAAACACGGCTTTTACTGGCTGTGCCAGCATGGCATAAATGCTATCCAATCCACTCATAACGCCTCCTTGTTATTACACCTCTTAATATGATATCGGCTGAAGTCGGTCAATATTTAGACTATACGCCGTTTAACTTGTTAAGGCGAATAGGGCGAGTCATTAGGTAGTTAGTGCGGGTATAAGGTGAATGTGTAGGGATAAAGTGGTTATTTTGGTGGATTTTACGTGGGATTTTTGATCTTTCTCGCAATCGCGACATTAATATTCAGCCATTAGTAAAAAGATGAACGTCTTTATTTGGAATAAAAATTTAGATTTTTATGCTGATTTCAACTCTTTTTTGACTGTCGAATAAGGATGGACGTAAGTTTGTTTTGTTGCGTTTTTGAGTTTGACGTTATTTCTCGACCCGTAAAATCCCACAAATACAGAAATAATTCCCCATTTTTTTCATCGCAAGCACCTGAAAGCAAAAGGTTGCTGAATATATCGGCGCTATTTATTCCTGTTGTTTCCTCTGTTTAGTCAATCTCTAATGGTTTTTCTTGTCAAAAGTTTGTCGCGAGGTTAAGTGCTCAACATGCGGCTAACCCGCTTGCCGACTGGATTTATAAAAGGATCCCATCCCTTGACAATGCTTGTCGACTGTCCCTAAACTTAGCAGTTGTGGGAAATAGTGGATATTTGTGGATCAAAAATCAAAGGATAGGATGAATTAGCGTGTTTCGTGGAGCCAGTGCTATCAACTTAGATACAAAGGGACGGATCGCTATTCCAGTGCGATACCGCGAACCTTTGCAGCTTGAGCACCAAGGCCGCATCGTGATTACCGTCGATATCCAATCCGCCTGTTTACTCTTGTATCCCATTCACGAATGGGAATTGATCGAAGCTAAGTTGTTGAAGCTTTCAGATACCGATAAAACCCAGAGATCCTTAAAACGCCTGTTACTCGGCTACGCCCACGAAGTGGAGCTCGACAGTAATGGGCGCATATTACTGCCGCCACCGTTAAGGCAATATGCCAATTTAGATAAGCGCATCATGCTGGTGGGGCAATTGAATAAATTTGAGCTGTGGGATGAGCAATCTTGGCTGCAGCAAATTGATGAATGTCAGGAAACGATTCGAAGTGAGGATCTCGTTAATAATGAGCGTCTCGCGGATTTTTCACTTTAACGAGTCGTGATAACTAAATAAGAAGAGAGTAATGAGTCAAGAATTTGCCCATTTATCCGTACTGCTAGCAGAAACGGTTGGCGGTTTAAACATCAAAGACGATGGCATCTATATCGATGGCACGTTCGGCCGCGGTGGTCATTCAAGACAAGTATTACTACAACTCGGTGAACATGGTCGATTGATCGCCATCGATCGTGATCCTCAAGCGATTGAAGCGGCCAAACAATTTGCTGACGATCCACGCTTTCAAATCGTGCATGGTGGCTTTGGTCAATTAGCCGATTATGTCGAAGAGCTTGGGCTTGTGGGCAAAATTGATGGCGTATTACTCGATTTAGGTGTGTCTTCACCCCAGCTCGACGATGCTGAGCGCGGTTTTAGTTTTTTGCGCGATGGTCCACTCGATATGCGTATGGATAACAGCCAAGGCCAAACGGCTGCGCAATGGTTGGCTCGTGCCGAAATTGAAGATATGGCTTGGGTATTTAAAACCTACGGTGAAGAGAAAAATGCTCGCCATATTGCCCGTTGTATTGCTGCCGATCGTGAGAAAACGCCGTTTTTACGTACCAAAGATTTAGCCGATTTAATTGCGCGTATCACTAAAAATAAAGAACGCAATAAGCACCCTGCGACTCGGGTGTTTCAAGCAATCCGCATTTATATCAATAGTGAATTAGATCAAATTGATCAGGCACTTGAAGGAGCCGTCAATGTGCTCGCACCCCAAGGACGCTTGTCGGTCATCAGTTTTCATTCTTTAGAAGATCGTATCGTGAAGCGTTTTATTCGTCGTCATAGCCAAGGCGAAAGTGTGCCGCACGGTTTTCCGGTTACTGAAGATCAAATTAACAAGTCGCGTAAGTTACGTGCCGTGGGCAAGGCGATTATGCCATCCGACGAAGAAATCGAACGCAATGCCAGAGCTCGCAGCTCAGTGTTACGCATTGCCGAGCGTTTAGATTACTAAGGGGCGCACTGTGAGTAAGCCCTCGATTAATCTGCCACGGATCGTTTTACATGATTTATGGCTGCACAAATGGATCTTGTTATTAGCCTTGCTTGTGCTGAGTAATGCGGTTGCCGTGGTTTATGGCAGCCATGTTAGCCGTCAACTGACAACCCAGTGGGACCAGTTACTGCAGGAGCGAGATAGATTAGATATTGAGTGGCGCAATTTATTATTAGAAGAGCAATCGCAGACTGAGCACAGTCGTATTACGCGTATTGCCTCTAAGGAACTCAACATGAGTCGTCCGTTACCCAGCGAAGAAGTTGTGGTAAAGGTGCCGTGAGTATAGGGAAGATATGACTAGGCAAGCGAAAATCAAACGGGTAAGCAAACCGCAAAAACCTCAATTGATCCACTGGCGTTTATACGTAGTGGTCGGGTTTGTGTGTGCGTTGTTTTGCAGCCTAGTGGGACGCGCAGCTTACATTCAAATTATCGAGCCCGACAAATTACGTCACGAAAGTGACATGCGAACATTGCGGACCACAAGTCGTGAAGTGCAGCGTGGCTTGATCACCGACCGTAATGGCGACATGCTGGCCGTGAGCGTACCTGTACGAGCCGTCTGGGCCGATCCAAAACAAGTCAATGATAGTAATGGTTTTGCCGATATGCGCCGCTGGCAAGCCTTAGCCGATGTGTTGCATGAGCCCCTCGAAGATTTGTTAGAGCGAGTGCGCAGTAACCCCACCAAACGCTTCACCTACTTGAAACGCCAAATTACCCCTGCGGTTGCGGACTATATTACTCAGCTTAAATTACCCGGTGTATTTCTAAAGTCTGAATCACGCCGTTATTATCCCGGCGGTGAAATCACAGCTCAGTTAATCGGCATCACTAATATAGATGATGTTGGGATTGAAGGTGTTGAAAATGCTTATAATAGTTGGTTAACAGGTACGCCTTCCAAACAAAAAGTGCGTAAGTCACGCGATGGTCATGTCGTCGAGCGTCTCGATATAGTGCAGGAAGGTGAGAGCCCTAACGATCTCGTGCTGAGTATCGATCATAGGATCCAACAATTAGCCTATCGCGAACTAAAACGCACCACTGAGATGAACCAAGCGACTTCGGGTTCGATTGTCGTCCTCGACATTCACACGGGTGAAGTCTTGGCTATGGTGAATACGCCTTCGTATAACCCCAATGCGCGCGACAATCTGCAAACCTTCAGAATGCGTAACCGTGCTATGACAGATACCTTTGAGCCGGGTTCGACCATTAAGCCATTTGTGGTAGCCGCAGCGCTTGAAGCTGGCACAGTTAAATCGACCGATATTATTGCCACTTCACCGGGTTGGATGCGTTTAGGTGGTCGCCAAGTACGTGACCCCGCGAACTACGGCGATATGAGTTTGGCGCGTATTTTGGCTAAATCCAGTAACGTCGGCATCAGTAAATTGGCTTTGTCTATTCCGGTGCAGCAACTGCTCGGCACTTATCAATCCATGGGACTTGGTAGTTTTTCGGGAATTAATCTCACGGGTGAAAGCGCTGGCTTGATTCAAGATCGCCACCGTTGGTCAGACTTTGAACGTGCCACCTTGTCGTTTGGTTACGGCTTAACGGCAACAACACTTCAACTTGCGCGCATGTACGCCACCTTAGGCAATGGCGGTACTTTGTTCCCAGTCTCGATAATGAAACTGAAAAAGCCACCTGTCGGTGAGCGAGTCATTTCTGAAAATGTGGCCCACGATGTGATGCAAATGCTGGTCGGTGTAACGGAAAAAGGCGGCACTGGCACCTTAGCGCACATCGACGGTTATCCAGTTGCAGGTAAGTCTGGCACAAGTCGTAAGGCAGTTGCTGGTGGTTATGGTGATGATTATGTTGCTTTATTTGCGGGTGTTGCTCCTGCGAATAATCCTAGATTAGCGATAGTGGTGGTAGTGAATGAGCCTAAGGGCGATCTCTATTATGGTGGTTCAGTGGCGGGGCCTGCATTTGCCAAAGTTATGTCTGGCGCACTGCAAATGTTAAACGTTGAACCCATTACCGACAAAGAACAAGTGCAATTGGCGGGAATCGCCGCTGGGAGAGCAGAATGATGTTATTACGGGATTTGCTAGCGCCTTGGCTACATTATGCTGGCGCGCAGTCCTTCAATGATCTGACCTTAGATAGCCGCGCAATACGTCGCGGCGATGTGTTTTTGGCGCTGCCAGGACATAAGGTCGATGGCAGACAGTTTATTGAAAAAGCCTTAGATTTAGGTGCTGCAGGCGTATTAGTTCACACGGATGATGCTGACCAACATGGCAAAGTGTTGCTGGGCGATAATGCCGAGTACGGTGTGCAGATTTATTTCTTTCAGTTAAGTCGTCAGGTATCGGCAATTGCCGCCCAGCGTTATCCCTTAGCGCACAAGTCTGCCGTTATGCCATCCCTTGGGGTTATCGGTATTACTGGAACTAACGGTAAAACCTCTACGAGTCAACTCATTGCACAACTGGTAACTTCATTGGGGCGCAAAGCCGCCGTCATGGGCACCCTTGGCAATGGTCTCTGGGGCGAGCTTGTTGATAGTGGTAACACTACAGCCGATGCGATTACCTTAATGCGTCAGTTGCATGAGTTTGAAGCCCAAGGCGCGAACGTCTGCGCCATGGAAGTGTCGAGTCACGGCTTAGTGCAAGGCCGCGTCGATGCGGTGCCCTTCGATGTGGCTGTATTCACTAATCTGACGCGCGATCACCTCGATTACCACGGCGATATGGAAAGCTATGCCGCCGCTAAACAAAGCCTATTTCGTTTCAGCACTTTAGGTCACGGTTTATTGAATCTCGACGATGCAGTTGGCGCCTCTTGGTTGACTGAGCTTAAGCCTGCGCCTGCGCAGATTTGGGGTTTTAGCATTGAAGGTCATCAAGGTGCGGCTTTTTATACTAAAAATGCCAAGTTTGACGATCAAGGTGTCAGTGCAACCTTAGTGTGGCCCGAGGGCGAGACTCAAATCCACTCGCCACTTCTTGGTGCCTTTAATCTCTCTAATTTACTCGCGACGTTATCGGCCTTGTATCTGCAAGGTTTTGATATGAAAGCGTTAGCGGAGCAAGTGCAATATTTAACGCCCGTTGCAGGTCGTATGGAGCGTTTCACTACTGCGGATAACATCACCTTAGTGGTCGATTATGCCCATACACCCGATGCGATCGAACAAGCGTTAAACGCGCTACGTCGCCATTGTGCCGGTGATTTATGGTGCGTGTTTGGTTGTGGCGGCGACCGTGATAAGGGCAAGCGTCCTTTGATGGGTCAAGCTGCAGAACAGTATGCCGACCGTATTATGGTGACCAGCGACAATGCGCGCAGTGAAGACCCTGCGCAAATTATTACCGATATTATCCAAGGGCTTGCAACACCTGAACAGGCATTGACTGAGGTTGACCGTATCGCAGCGATTAAAGAGGTTGTGGCATTGGCTAAACCTGGCGATGTGATCTTGCTTGCGGGCAAAGGCCACGAAACTTACCAAGAGGCGGCAGGTGTGCGTCATGATTATAATGAACGCGCCCTGGCACGCCAGTTATCGGAGCAATCAAGATGATCCCTCTTTCTCTCGAGACTCTAAGTCAACACTTAGGCGTGCATCGAGTCGGTGACGACGTCACCATCCAAGATTTAAGCAGTGATAGCCGTAAAATCGGCGCTGCAACCCTGTTTGTTGCCTTAAAGGGTGAGCGCTTTGACGGCCATGATTTTGCAGCTACAGCTATTGCGAACGGCGCAGCGGCGTTAATGGTTGAGCGTGAGTTAGCTTTTGATATTCCGCAGCTCATAGTGGCTGATTGTCAAAAAGCCATGGGGGCGATTGGTGCTTATGTTCGTGACCAGATCAATCCGATTTGTGTTGCTTTGACTGGCTCAAACGGCAAAACCAGCGTGAAGGAAATGATCGCGACCATTCTGTCGGCAAAGCATCAAATCCTCTATACCGCTGGCAATTTTAATAATGAGATTGGTGTGCCGCTCACTTTGCTGCGTTTAACGCCAGCGGATGAGTTTGGGATATTCGAGCTCGGCGCTAACCATAAAGGTGAAATCGATTACACCTCGGGACTTGTGCGTCCAAACGTCGCGCTGGTGAATAACGTCGGCAGCGCCCATTTAGAAGGATTTGGATCACAAGCAGGTGTTGCACAGGCGAAGTCAGAGATTTTTAATCATCTGCAGGCCGATGGCACTGCCATCATTAACGCCGATGATGCCTTCGCTGATTTTATGAGCGTTAAGGCAAGACCTTATAAGCAACTGAGCTTCTCCCAGCAAGATGGCGCCGCTAAACGTCATATCGACGTGATAGCGACAGGTCATAAGACTAATGCGGATGGTTGCTATCGTTTTATGCTCAATTATTTAGGTGAATCTTGCCAAGTGGTATTGCCGTTGGCGGGTCGTCATCAGGTGAGTAATGCTCTCGCCGCTGCAAGTGTTTGTATTGCTTTGGGATTGAGTTTGACTGAAATATCTGAAGGCTTGAGCCAATTAACGCCAGTGAAAGGACGTATGCAGCCGAGTCAATTGGGACGCGTGCGTCTAATCGACGATAGCTATAACGCAAATCCTGTCTCCGTTGGCGCGGCGATCGCTTGGTTAAAGGAAATTTCTGAAAATCGCTGTCTGGTACTGGGAGATTTAGGAGAATTAGGCGACAATGCGCCCCTTTTACACGCTGAACTAGGGCAACTGGCCAAGCAACAGGGGATTGATGCCTTGTTTTGTACCGGAACTTTAAGTCAGCACACGAGCCAAGCTTTCGGTGCGGAGCACTATGACAGTGTGGCGACGTTAGTAGAAAAACTTATAAAGCATATAAACCAGTTGCCGGGACAGGTAACGGTTCTCGTTAAAGGTTCACGTAGCGCCGCCATGGAGCGGGTCGTGGATGGCCTAACAGTAGCCTTCGGGCGTGGGGAGTTAGTGTAAATGCTGGTATATCTGGCCGAGTATTTAACCCGTTTTCATACCGGGTTTAACGTGTTTTCCTATGTGACATTTCGAGCCATTTTAGGCTTATTGACTGCATTGGTTTTTAGCTTATGGTTTGGCCCTAAACTGATTGAACGTTTGCAATTACTGCAAATTGGTCAGGTTGTGCGTAACGATGGTCCAGAATCACATTTTAGTAAGCGTGGCACGCCGACTATGGGGGGCTTGCTGATATTGGCTGCTATTTTCATCAGCGTATTGTTGTGGGGTGATCTGGGTAGCCGCTATGTGTGGGTCATGCTGTTTGTGCTCGGCAGTTTCGGTTTGATCGGCTTTATCGACGATTACCGCAAAGTGGTGCGTAAAGACACTAAAGGCTTGATCGCGCGCTGGAAGTACATTCTGCAATCTTTGGCTGCGCTGCTTATTGCTTTTTTCCTGTATGCCACGGCGGCCAATCCAGGTGAAACCCAGTTAGTGGTGCCTTTCTTTAAAGACGTGATGCCGCAACTCGGCGCCGTATTTATCGTATTGGCGTACTTCACTATTGTGGGTTCGAGCAATGCGGTGAACTTAACCGACGGCCTCGATGGTTTGGCGATTATGCCGACGGTAATGGTTGCGGCGGCGTTTGCCTTGATTGCTTATTTATCGGGTCACGCGCAGTTTGCGAACTACTTACATATTCCGCATTTACCTGGCTCGGGTGAGCTTGTGATTGTCTGTACCGCCATTGTCGGTGCGGGTCTAGGCTTTTTATGGTTCAACACTTACCCCGCGCAAGTCTTCATGGGCGATGTGGGTTCACTGTCATTAGGTGCTGCACTGGGCACGATCGCAGTGCTTGTTCGCCAAGAAATTTTGTTAGTGATTATGGGCGGCGTGTTCGTGATGGAAACCCTGTCAGTCATTCTGCAGGTGGGTTCGTACAAGTTACGCGGCCAGCGTATTTTCCGCATGGCGCCGATCCACCATCACTATGAGTTAAAAGGTTGGCCTGAACCTCGAGTGATAGTGCGTTTTTGGATTATCTCGATATTCCTCGTCTTACTTGGCTTAGCCACGTTGAAGTTAAGGTAATTGGTTATGCAAAATCAGTATTCACACATAGTGTTAGGTTTGGGGGCCACGGGCTTGTCCGTGGTGCGCTATTTGTGTGGAAAGGGCATTACGCCATTGGTGATGGACAGTCGTCGGCAGCCTCCGGGCGCCGAAACGTTAGCGACGTCTTTTCCTGATGTGAAGCTGATTTCTGGCGGGTTCGATTGCCGTTATCTTGTGCAAGCGACGCAGATCATTATCAGTCCCGGCATTGCTACTTATACCCCAGAGGTGCGTGCCGCTGTGGATATGGGTATCGAAGTGATTGGTGATGTTGAGCTATTTGCCCGTGAGATTGCTGACCGTAAACCTTGTGTGATTGGCATTACTGGCTCTAACGGTAAATCGACAGTCACTACGCTGGTGGGCGAGATGGCAAGGGAAGCGGGTATTGCCGTTGCCGTCGGAGGTAATATCGGTGTACCTGCGCTGGATTTGCTGCATGAAAATGCGGACTTATTTGTGCTTGAGTTGTCGAGCTTTCAATTGGAAACCACCCACAGCCTTAAGTGTGTAGTGGCGACCTGTTTGAATATCAGCGAAGACCATATGGACAGATACAGTGACATCGATGCCTACCGCGAGGCTAAATTACGTTTATACAAACAAACCCGTGCCGTACTCTTTAATCGTGACGATAAACTGACCGTACCGCCAGAACCAATGAACCAAAATAGTTTTGGTTTAGCTGCGCCAGAAGCGGACGAATGGGGCATCAGCGACAGCAAGATTTATCACGGCAGCAGCGAAATAATGCCGATCACTGAAGTCTCGCTGATTGGCAGTCATAACCATGCCAACCTACTTGCGGCGATGGCGCTTGTGGATGTCGTCGGTGTCGATAAGCACGTTATGGCAAAAGTGGCGCGTACTTTTACTGGCTTATCCCATCGCTGTGAAGTGGTTGGTGTTAAGAATGGCGTGACCTATGTCAATGACTCTAAAGCGACAAATGTCGGTGCCACAGTCGCCGCGCTCGATGGCTTGAGTGACCACTTAGGCGATATTATTTTGATTGCTGGCGGTGACGGTAAAGGGGCTGATTTTAAGCCTTTAGCTGTGGCTTTAGCTAAAGTTACACACCTCATCACCTTAGGCCGCGATGGTAAAAAGATTGCTGCATTGAAAGACGGCTCGATAAGAGTCGACACTATGGCTGCTGCGGTAGCGAAAGCCGCTGAATTGGCAACCTCTGGTGATATCGTTTTATTATCGCCAGCCTGCGCCAGTTTAGATATGTACAGTAACTTCATGGCTCGAGGTGATGATTTTAGAAACCTCGTGGGACAACTTAATGGCGAGTGATGCAAGACAACTTAGCCTATTTGGGCGTTTGCGTTTAGCAATACCCAATTGGCAACGTGATACCGAAGTCCCGGGCGTGCAATTGTACGACCGTGCTTTGCTCGCGGCTGTGTTGTCTTTGATTAGCTTCGGCTTTGTAATGGTGATGTCAGCCTCTATGCCTGAAGCGCAAACGCTCACGGGAAACCCATTTTATTTTATGACTCGCCATGTGGGTTATTTAGTGGGTTGCTTATTCATTGCGGCATTTGTGCTAAGAGTAGATATGCAGACTTGGCAGCGCTGGAGCCCCATGTTGTTGTTGATTGTGGGTTTGATGTTGTTAGCTGTATTGGTAGTTGGTACTACGGTAAACGGTGCGACGCGTTGGTTATCCATAGGCCCTATTCGCATCCAGGTGGCGGAAGTCGCTAAATTTGCCTTCGCCATCTATATGGCGGGTTACTTAGTGAGGCGTCATCAGGAAGTGCGCGAGAATGCTAAAGGCTTCTATAAGCCGATTGCAGTATTTGCGATTTATGCTGTGCTGATTTTGATGCAGCCCGACTTAGGTACTGTGGTGGTGCTATTTGTTGGAACGGTTGGTTTATTGTTTTTAGCCGGTGCGCGTTTACTCGATTTCTTTGCCTTGATTTTTGCGGGCGTATTGGCGTTTGTGGCCCTAGTGCTATTGGAACCGTATCGTATCCGCCGAGTGACCTCCTTTATGGATCCTTGGCAAGATCCCTTCGGTAGCGGTTACCAGTTGACTCAATCTTTGATGGCCTATGGTCGCGGCGATTGGTTTGGCCAAGGGCTAGGTAATAGTATTCAAAAATTAGAATATTTACCCGAAGCGCACACAGACTTTATCTTTGCCGTGATCGGGGAAGAATTGGGCTTTATCGGCATTATTGCCGTGTTATCTGTACTGCTATTTGTGGCGCTGAGATCGATTCGTTTAGGTAATTTGTGTTTAGCCATGGATAAGCCATTTGAAGGTTATTTAGGTTATGCCATCGGTATTTGGATTTGTTTCCAGACTGTGGTGAATGTCGGCGCGAGTATCGGCATGTTGCCAACCAAAGGGCTGACATTACCTTTTATCAGTTACGGTGGTAGTAGTTTATGGGTCATGACTGCGGCAGCGATGATGTTGCTGCGCATTGATTACGAGCGGCGCATGACATTAGTTCAGGCCGTGCAAGGGAGATTGAAGTGATGACTCCAACAGGAAAACGTATTTTAGTCATGGCGGGTGGTACGGGAGGACATGTGTTCCCGGCACTGGCGGTGGCTAAGTATTTAGCTCAACAGGGTTGGCAAGTGCGTTGGTTAGGCACGGCCGATCGTATGGAGGCGCGTTTAGTGCCCCAGTATGGATTTGATATTGATTTCATTGATATCAAAGGTGTGCGCGGTAATGGTTTGATCCGAAAACTCGCGGCGCCCTTTAAAGTGGTGCGCTCAATATTGCAGGCTAAGGCCGTGATTGCTGAGTTTAAACCCGATGTGGTCCTTGGCATGGGCGGATTCGCTAGTGGCCCAGGTGGTGTGGCGGCAAGATTAGCCGGTATTCCATTGGTACTACATGAGCAAAATGCCATCCCAGGGATGACGAACAAGTTGTTGTCGCGGATTGCGACGCAAGTGTTATGTGCCTTTAAAAATACCTTTACCACAGTGAAGGCCAAGGTTGTTGGTAATCCGATTCGCCAAGAACTGATTGCCTTAGGCGCAGAACCTAAGCATGAGGCTGATGAAGCTTTAAAAGTGCTCGTGGTCGGTGGCAGCCTTGGCGCCAAAGTATTTAACGATCTTATGCCAGAAGCGGTTGCGATACTGAGTCAGCAGCAGTCTGTGACGGTTTGGCATCAAGTGGGTAAAGATAATCTTACGGGCGTGAAGGCGGCATATCAGCAACAAGGACAAGATGGTGGCGTGAATATCGCTGAGTTTATCGACGATATGGAAGCCGCCTATCGCTGGGCTGATGTGGTATTGTGCCGAGCTGGCGCCTTGACTGTGTCTGAGTTAGCGGCGGTGGGGCTACCGAGTATTCTGGTACCTTATCCCCATGCAGTGGATGATCATCAAACCCGTAACGCTCAAGTATTGGTTGAGGCTGGCGCAGCTTTCCTATTGCCACAGGCCATCTTGGATGTGAATAAACTGGCGAACAAATTACAGTTGCTCGCCAATGACAGAACAGAATTAGCCCGTATGGGCCAAAGAGCGAGAGACGTTGCGGTACTGGATGCGACTGAACAAGTTGCCGCAGTGTGCATCAGCCTTGCTGAGAAAGGATAAGCATGACTAAGACAGAAAGATACGCACAACTGAGAAGCATGATCCCAGAAATGCGCCGTATTAAGCGTATTCACTTCGTCGGCATTGGCGGCGCGGGCATGGGTGGGATCGCCGAAGTGTTAGTGAACGAAGGCTATCAGGTGAGTGGTTCGGATATTGCGCAAAATGCCGTGACCGACAGATTGTGTTTACTCGGAGCCAAGATCCAAATTGGTCATGCCGCGGAAAACGTGCAGCAAGTGGATGTGGTCGTCATATCAACCGCGATTAATCTGGAAAATCCAGAAATCCTTGCCGCTAAAGAATTACGTATTCCTATTGTACGTCGTGCTGAGATGTTAGCCGAGTTGATGCGTTATCGACATGGTGTGGCGATTGCGGGCACGCATGGTAAAACCACGACAACGAGTCTTATCGCCAGCGTTTATGGTCAAGCTGGGCGGGACCCAACCTTTGTGATTGGTGGTTTGCTCAACAGTGCCGGTACCAATGCCAGATTAGGCACCAGCCGTTATTTGATTGCCGAAGCCGATGAGAGTGATGCGAGCTTCTTGCATTTGCAGCCTATGGTCAGTGTGGTGACCAACATCGAAGCTGATCATATGGATACTTATGGCGGTGATTTTGAAAAACTGAAATCGACTTTTGTGGATTTTCTGCACAACTTGCCGTTCTACGGTGTTGCTGTGGTGTGTATCGATGATGCCGTCGTGCGTGAGATTCTGCCGCGTATTGGCCGTAAACACGTGACCTATGGTTTCAGTGACGATGCGGACGTGCAAGCACTTAATTTTAGTCAGCAAGGTCATCAGTGCCGTTTTACTGTCAGACGTAAAGCTAAAGAAGATCTCGATCTGGTGTTGAATTTACCGGGCCAACATAATGTGCTCAATGCGTTAGCGGCCATTGCGGTGGCGACTGAAGATGAAATCGACGATAACGCTATTACTCAGGCTCTAGTGGAGTTCCAAGGTATAGGGCGTCGTTTCCAGCATTTAGGCAAATTCGCCACGCCGAAGGGCGAAGTCATGTTAGTGGATGATTATGGTCATCATCCCAGCGAAGTTGCGGCGACCATTAAAGCTGCGCGTGCAGGATGGCCTGATAGACGTTTGGTCATGGCGTATCAGCCGCACAGATACACTCGTACCCGTGATTTGTATGAGGATTTTGTGGAAGTATTATCGCAAGTGGATTGCTTATTGTTACTCGATATTTACAGTGCGGGGGAAGCGCCGATCACAGGTGCGGATGGTCGCGCATTATGTCGTTCAATTCGCTTGCGTGGTCAGCTAGATCCGATCTTTATCGCAAGCCCAGATCTGCTTGCAGAAGTGTTGCCCGATGTATTGCAGGACGGGGATTTATTACTCACCCAAGGTGCGGGTAATATTGGCGCCCTGTCGCGACAGTTAGCGTCGTCTGGATTAGGGTTTGCTGTGGTGGAGTTACCTGCGCAAGCAAGCTGATCTTTAGCGCTTGATCTGCGAGAAAAAGGAAATTTTGACCAAAGGATTTTGGTCTATATAATGGCCGGTTTTCTGTGGTTTTTAATGGGTGTCGTTAAAGGTGGGATGAAGCGTGTCTTGGAGTGATAAGAGGCGGCACTGGCGGGCAAGAATGTCACGGTTTAATTGGTATCAATGGAGCGGGGCTGGCTTTTTATTCTTCATCGTAGCCAGTTTTGTATTTGGTGGCTATCAGTTACATAAATTTTTGAATGATGCCAGCAACTTGCCGATTGAGGCCGTTGCCATCAAAGGTGAGCGGGTTTACACCACAGATAAAGATATACAAGTAGCACTACAGCATTTAATGCAGCGCAGTTTTTTTAGTGCTGACATTACCTTAGTGCAGCAGGCACTAGAAGCCTTACCTTGGGTATATCGCGCATCGGTAAGGCGTGAGTGGCCAGCGAAACTCAGGGTGTATTTGCAAGAGCAACAACCCGCAGCCCATTGGAATGGTGACTTGTGGTTGAACGTGCATGGAGAAGTATTCGAAGCGCCATCGCACCCAGAGCTTGAGCATTTACCGCAGTTATCTGGACCAAATGATATGGGCCTTGAGGTGTTGACTGTCTATGCACAGATCAACTCCCTACTAAAGATTAATGGCTTTACCTTAGCCAGTTTGAATTTAACGCCACGACATGCGTGGCACGCGACCCTTGGAAACGGTATCGTTTTAGATTTGGGTCGAGAAGATAAAATTGCACGGATACAGCGATTTATTACTGTTTATCCGGTTTTGGCGAAACAAGAGAAATCCGTTGCCAGAGTAGATTTGCGCTACGACACAGGGTTGGCCGTAGGCTGGGGCGATGCACAAACAAGAGAGCCGATAATTAATGATCAAAAACCAAGATAGAAACCTTATCGTCGGATTGGACATAGGAACCTCTAAGGTCGCAGTGATCATAGGCGAAGTTCTGCCCGATGGCGAAATTAGCATAGTCGGCCTTGGTAACCATCCCTCAAGGGGCATGGATAAAGGTGGCGTGAACGATTTAGATTCAATAGTTCGTAGTGTGCAACGCGCGCTCGATCAAGCGGAATTAATGGCGGATTGCCAAGTGTCATCGGTTTACTTGAGTATTTCGGGTAAACACATCGCCTGCCAAAATGAAAACGGCATGGTATCGATCAATGATGAAGAAGTGACACAGGAAGATGTTGATAACGTGATCCATACGGCTCGCTCGGTGAAGATCCCGACCGAACGTCGCATTTTACACGTGCTGCCGCAGGAATATGCAATCGACGTTCAAGACGGTATTCGCAGCCCAATCGGTATGTCCGGTATGCGTATGGAGGCCAAGGTACACATAGTGACCTGCGCCAATGATATGGCGAAGAATATTACTAAGAGCGTTGAGCGTTGTGGCCTTAAGGTCGACGACTTAGTGTTCTCTGGGATTGCTTCAGCCGATGCTGTGTTGACCTTCGATGAGAAAGATTTAGGTGTGTGTATCGTCGATATCGGCGGTGGCACTACGGATATCGCGGTATATACCAATGGCGCCTTGCGTCATTGTGCGGTTGTACCGGTTGCTGGTAACCAAGTGACGAACGACATTGCGAAGATTTTCCGCACGCCATCGTCACATGCTGAACAAATTAAAGTGCAGTTCGCCTGTGCTCGCAGTTCTATGGTGAGCCGCGAAGACAGTATTGAAGTGCCATCGGTAGGTGGTCGTCCATCGCGGAGCATGTCACGTCACACGCTCGCCGAAGTGGTAGAACCAAGATACCAAGAGCTGTTTGAGCTTGTGCTTAAAGAGTTGAAAGACAGTGGGTTAGAAGATCAAATCGCCGCAGGTATTGTGCTCACAGGTGGCACAGCGTCGATTCAAGGTGTGGTCGATATTGCGGAAGCGACTTTTGGCATGCCAGTTCGCGTAGCGTCACCGCTACCGATCAAAGGTTTATATGAATACGTGGACCAGTCTATTTACTCCACTGGAGTCGGACTGCTTCATTACGGCGCACGACGGGTAATCGAACGTCAGTTCGAACGTCCTGAGCGCCAAGGGGTAACTAGCGCTTGGAATCGGGTCCAAAGCTGGTTTAAGGGCGAATTTTAATTTTCATAACGCAGGCAACACGGAGATCAGACAATGTTTGAGATCATGGATACTCACTCAGACGACGCGGTGATTAAAGTCATCGGCGTTGGCGGCGGCGGCGGTAACGCTGTCGAACATATGGTCAAACACAACATTGAAGGTGTTGAGTTTATCGTTACCAATACAGACGCTCAGGCCCTGAGAAAATCAGGCGCTGGCTCAACAATTCAATTAGGACGCGATGTCACTAAAGGTCTTGGAGCAGGGGCAAACCCAGATGTGGGTCGTGCTGCAGCTGAAGAAGACCGCGAAAACATTCGCGCGGCAATCAAAGGTTCTGACATGATCTTTATCGCTGCCGGTATGGGCGGTGGTACAGGTACAGGTGCTGCACCTGTTGTGGCTCAAATCGCACGTGAAGAAGGCATTCTGACCGTTGCGGTTGTGACTAAGCCTTTCCCATTCGAAGGGAAAAAACGTATGGCTTACGCTGAGCAAGGTATTGCTGAGCTGGCTAAGCACGTGGATTCGTTAATCACGATCCCGAACGAAAAATTATTAAAAGTATTGGGCCGTGGTACTTCTTTACTCGATGCGTTCGCCGCAGCGAATAACGTGTTACTTGGTGCGGTACAAGGTATTGCCGAGCTTATCACTCGTCCTGGTCTGATTAACGTCGACTTCGCCGACGTGAAGACTGTGATGTCTGAAATGGGTAATGCCATGATGGGTACAGGCGTCGCTCGCGGTGAAGACCGTGCAGAAGAAGCGGCCGAAGCTGCTGTTGCCAGCCCATTATTAGAAGACATCGACTTAGCCGGTGCGCGTGGTGTGTTAGTTAACATTACTGCGGGTATGGATATGAGTATCGAAGAATTCGAAACTGTCGGTAATCATGTTAAGGCTTATGCCTCTGACAACGCGACTGTTGTTGTTGGTGCTGTCATCGACCCTGAAATGAGTGATGAGTTGCGTGTAACGGTTGTTGCGACTGGTATTGGTGCTGAAAAGCGTCCAGATATCCAATTGGTTTCTAAACCTGCACCTCGTCCAGAGCCTGTAGTTGTTGAACCAAAAGTCGAAGCCTATGTCGAAGAAGCTGCACATGTGAACTATGCAGCGCCAAAAGGCAACGTGTTGCCAGCGGCTCCGCAGCCAGCTCCTACGCCTGCACCATCGACAAAGCATGAATTGGATTATCTTGATATTCCAGCATTTTTGCGTAAGCAAGCCGACTAGCGAGAGCGTTTGAGTCCAGCGTAATATGTGAGGTGTTGTTCGTTTTGGGCAATACCACAACATAGCTGCATTTGTGTGACATAATAAAGTTATGTTATTATGTTGAACCAGTGCGGCTCGATTTGCCGACGCTGAGTGTACAAATATTAGGCTTTATAATTGGCATATAAACGGGTAACTGAATGATATTTCAACGAACTGTTCAGAAAATGGTGAAAACAACTGGTGTCGGATTGCATTCTGGCAACAAGGTCACTTTGAGCATTATGCCCGCGCCCGTTAATTCAGGGATCGTACTCGTGCGCACCGATTTGAGTCCTGCCGTCGCCATTCCTGCGAAGGCGGAGCAAGTTCGTGAAACCACTATGTGTACGGCACTTGTCAATGACGAAGGTATTCGTATCTCGACCATTGAGCATTTATTTGCAGCTCTTGCGGGTTTAGGCATAGATAACGCTGTAATCGAAGTGGACGCGCCTGAAATTCCTATTATGGATGGCAGTGCAAGCCCATTCGTCTTCTTGTTGCAGTCTGCGGGGATTAAAGAGCAGGCCGCGCCTAAGAAGTACTTAAAGATTAAGCGCCCTGTGCGCGTTGAAGATGGCGATAAATGGGCCGAGTTAAAACCGTTTAAAGGTTTTAGAGTCAATTTTAAAATTGATTTTGCGCATCCAGAAATCGCTCGTAGCCAACAGCATGTGGTGATGGACTTTTCAACTTCTGCTTTCGTGAAAGATATCAGCCGTGCCCGTACTTTTGGGTTTATGCGTGATATCGAATATTTGCGAGCCAACAACCTAGCGTTGGGCGGCAGCATGGAAAACGCTGTTGTACTTGATGAATATCGCGTCCTTAATCCCGACGGCCTGCGTTATGAGGACGAATTTGTTAAGCACAAAATTCTAGATGCGTTTGGTGATTTATATGTGGCTGGGCACGCTATTTTAGGTGAGTTCACTGCGTATAAAACCGGTCATGCGTTGAACAACCAATTGGTGCGTGCTTTACTCGCGCAACAAGATGCGTGGGAGTTGGTCAGCTTCGAAAAAGAAGCCGATGTTCCCGTCAGCTTTACTGTACCAGGTGGCGCTGTACTTGCTTAAAAAGCGGTAAGATTATTTATTACGGCTGGCCAATGAGGCCAGCCGTTTTAGTTTTTCACCCAGTGAACCGCCAATATTTTCCGCTAATGCTGCAATGTGCTCCGCTGCTGCTGGGCTTAATTCTTTATGTCCCTGTTTAGGCTTTGCGTCATACATTGCTAATCTCGGGTTGACTTTAACTTCAATTGCGGTAAGGATTGGGAGCGTTTCTGCTTGAAGCTGGATTAATAGCTTCGGCTTTTGGAAATTAATTCGCGCAGCCCAGGCTGCCGAAGTGGTTTCAACCACAAGAACACCCTGGCGGAAATTAGCGACTTTTAGTTGCTCCGCAACAGGACCTGCAATAATCTGCTTCACATGCTGATCCAGATACATAAGTAGTTCCGCTTTCTCAGCAAGGTCGGGTAATTTTCCCGATTGATGCAGTAATTGGCTGAGATCTTGAGGGGGCTTTTTCATATGATAATAAGATGGCTGAATTAGGCTATGAGTGTAACAGTATTTATTCAAGGTCGGAATGGCGTCACACGCTGGCAGCCCAGTAAACGCTGGTTGCTACTTCCAATACTATTGTTGGCCACTGGGTCCGGTATTTATCAACACAACTCCGCTCGATTTCAAGATCAGCAAGCCAGTGTCGATAACGATCGTCTCGTGCGCGAACAACAAAAGAAACAAGTCTTAGAGCTTAAAAGTGCTACTGAGTCTCAACTGGCTATGCTTGTGACTCATGTTGCACGTATGCAAGCCAAGATCACCCGTCTCGAAGCTTTAGGTCAACAGGTCGCCCAGCAGAATAAGTTGGATGAAGATTTTGATTTTTCATCCGAGGTTGGTGTGGGTGGTTTGAGCGAACTAGGCACTAACATCGAGCTCGGACAGCTTATCGACGATATGGATAAGTTGGCATCTCGAATTGACAATAATAATGTTCAGCTTTCACTACTTGAAACAGTGTCATCTAACCACCATATAGATGATGAACGTTATATATCAGGTATCCCGCTCGATAAAGGTTGGTTGTCGTCGCCCTACGGATTACGTAATGACCCTTTCAACGGTCGCAGGTCTGTGCATAAGGGGATTGATTTTACCGGTCGAGAAGGAGCTAAAGTTGTTGCGACTGCTGCAGGCGTGGTGACTTTTGCTGGAAATATGTTCGGTTATGGCGAATTGGTTGAAATCGACCATGGTAACGGTTTGCATACGCGTTATGGCCATAATAAAGCTTTGTCAGTGACTGTAGGTGATGTGGTCGCAAAAGGCGATGCTATCGCCAGTATGGGAAGCACTGGGCGCTCAACTGGGGCTCATGTGCATTATGAAGTGTTGCGCGGCGGACAGCAGATAGATCCACAAAAGTTTGTCTACCGCAAAGCAAGTTAATTGAAACATTGGCTTCTAGTTTCCATCATGGACTTGGCCTACAGAGAATAAGTGATTCAGATGTTTGGTAAATTACTGACAAAAGTATTTGGTAGTCGCAACGACCGCACCCTTAAAGGGCTTCAAAAGATCGTTATTAGCATTAACGCATTAGAAGCTGATTATGAAAAATTAACCGATGAAGCATTAAAGGCGAAAACCGCAGAGTTCCGTGAGCGTTTAGCTGCTGGCGCTTCATTAGATAGCATCATGGCTGAAGCCTTTGCGACAGTGCGCGAAGCGTCTAAGCGTGTATTTGATATGCGTCATTTCGACGTGCAGTTACTCGGCGGTATGGTACTCGACAGCAACCGTATTGCTGAAATGCGTACGGGTGAAGGTAAAACCTTAACGGCAACCTTACCCGCCTACTTAAACGCATTGACAGGCAAAGGCGTCCACGTGATTACAGTGAACGATTACTTGGCACGTCGTGATGCCGAGAATAACCGCCCACTGTTTGAGTTCCTTGGTTTAACCGTAGGAATCAACGTCGCAGGTATTGGCCAACATGAGAAGAAATCTGCCTATAACGCCGATATCACTTACGGGACCAACAATGAGTTTGGTTTCGATTATCTGCGCGATAACATGGCGTTTTCACCGCAAGAACGGGTTCAACGTCCGTTGCACTACGCCCTAATCGATGAAGTGGATTCAATCTTAATCGACGAAGCGCGTACGCCGCTGATCATTTCTGGCGCTGCTGAAGATAGCTCTGAGCTATACATCAAGATCAACACCCTGATCCCTAATCTTATCCGTCAAGATAAAGAAGATACGGAAGAGTTTGTGGGTGAGGGCGACTACAGCATCGATGAAAAAGCCAAACAAGTGCATTTCACCGAGCGTGGTCAAGAAAAAGTAGAAAACCTGCTGATCGAGCGCGGCATGTTAGCCGAAGGCGACTCACTCTATTCTGCTGCAAATATTTCCCTATTACACCACGTCAACGCGGCGCTTCGTGCGCACACGCTGTTTGAACGTGATGTGGATTACATAGTACAAGACAACGAAGTCATCATAGTCGATGAACACACGGGTCGTACTATGCCAGGTCGTCGTTGGTCAGAAGGCTTACATCAAGCCGTCGAAGCCAAAGAAGGCGTGCATATTCAAAACGAAAACCAAACATTGGCTTCAATTACCTTCCAGAACTACTTCCGTCAATACGAGAAGCTGGCAGGTATGACAGGTACAGCCGACACTGAAGCGTTTGAATTCCAACACATCTATGGATTAGACACAGTCGTTGTGCCGACTAACCGTCCAATGGTGCGTAAGGATATGGCGGATTTGGTTTATCAATCGAACAGTCTGAATTGCTAGCGCGCTTAATGGTGCAGGAAAAGATCCCGCACGAAGTTTTAAATGCTAAATTCCACGAACGAGAAGCTGAAATCGTCGCGCAAGCTGGCCGTACTGGCTCTGTGACTATTGCGACGAACATGGCAGGTCGTGGTACCGATATCGTGCTTGGCGGCAACTGGAACATGGAAATCGATGAACTCGATAATCCAACATCAGAGCAAAAAGCTAAGATCAAAGCCGATTGGCAAATTCGTCATGATGAAGTTGTTGCTGCGGGTGGTTTACATATCCTAGGCACTGAACGTCACGAATCACGCCGTATCGATAACCAGTTACGTGGTCGTGCGGGTCGTCAAGGTGACGCCGGTTCATCACGCTTCTATCTATCGATGGAAGATAGCTTAATGCGTATCTTTGCCTCGGATCGTGTCTCTGGCATGATGAAAAAGCTGGGTATGGAAGAAGGCGAAGCGATCGAGCATCCATGGGTGTCTCGCGCAATCGAAAACGCTCAACGTAAAGTTGAAGCGCGTAACTTCGATATTCGTAAGCAATTACTCGAATTTGATGACGTCGCTAACGATCAACGCCAAGTGGTTTACGCCCAGCGCAACGAGTTGATGGATGCGGAAAGTATTGAAGATACTATCCAAAACATCCAAGACGATGTAATTGGCGCGGTAATCGATCAGTATATTCCACCGCAATCAGTAGAAGAGCTGTGGGATATCCCAGGTTTAGAGCAACGTCTACACCAAGAATTTATGCTCAAATTACCTATCCAAGAATGGTTAGATAAAGAAGACGATCTGCATGAAGAGAGTCTACGTGAGCGTATTATCACTGCTTGGGGCGATGCGTATAAGGCAAAAGAAGAAATGGTTGGCGCACAAGTGCTACGCCAGTTCGAGAAAGCCGTTATGCTGCAAACGCTCGATGGCCTGTGGAAAGAACATTTAGCGGCGATGGACCATCTGCGTCAAGGTATCCACTTACGTGGTTACGCACAGAAGAATCCAAAGCAAGAATATAAGCGTGAGTCGTTTGAGTTATTCCAACAACTGCTTAACACCTTGAAACACGACGTCATCAGTGTACTGTCGAAAGTACAAGTGCAAGCTCAGTCAGATGTGGAAGAAATGGAAGCGCGTCGTCGTGAAGAAGATGCCAAGATCCAGCGCGACTATCAACACGCAGCGGCAGAGTCGCTTGTTGGCGGTGGTGATGAGCATGAAGCTGTTACTGCGCAAGCACCAATGATCCGTGATGGTGACAAAGTGGGTCGCAACGATCCTTGTCCTTGTGGCTCTGGTCGTAAGTACAAACAATGCCACGGCAAGTTAAGTTAATCTGCTGACAGATTAGCCTACTGCCTACTGAATAAGTAGAATAGAACGCACACTAAAGGCAACTTATCTAAGTTGCCTTTTTATTTCCTCTTTAATAAGCCTAGCGCTTACTCTCGTGCCATCCGGATTACATTCTTACTCTTCTTTATATAGCTAATCGTCGTTATTCCCCATTGAATATCATTTCATTCTTATCGATAGCCATTAAAGCAAAGCCATCGCTGTAGCAAATTTAACCGTTAAAACCCATTTTGTGGATAAGTCTGAGGATAAAGTGGGGGTATTGTGTGACTAACTGAAAGTATTAAAAAAAGATCCATTTTTCTCAAAAAAGCCCTTGCGGACTTTCTCAATCTCCCTATAATGCGCATCCACTGACACGGCAGACAGCGTAACGCAAGTTAAGCAAAGAAAGCCAAGCAGTTCATCGGTTAGCGAGCTAAACGATAAGTGTTGAGAAAGTTGAAAAAACTACTTGACGCACTAACGGGAATGCGTAAAATACGCAGCCCTGACCCGCTGAAAACTCAGTGTGTGGTCAACGCTCTTTAACAATTTATCAAGCAAATCTGTGTGAACACTCACAGGTGTTGAGTTAATCGAAACTGCTTAGCCTTCGGGTTGGCAGTCAAAAATTTAAATCAATGTTTTCAAGTCATTCTCCTTATGGGAAGGGTGATTGAGTGTTCATAGTAATATGTACATACAGTAATGTATGAATTGAAACGCAATGCTTATTAGTGAGCAAAGCGAATCAAAACAGTAGAATTCATTGAGCCGTTTGACGAAAGTCAAACAACAAAACTTTAATTGAAGAGTTTGATCATGGCTCAGATTGAACGCTGGCGGCAGGCCTAACACATGCAAGTCGAGCGGCAGCGCAAGGGAGTTTACTCCTGAGGCGGCGAGCGGCGGACGGGTGAGTAATGCCTAGGGATCTGCCCAGTCGAGGGGGATAACAGTTGGAAACGACTGCTAATACCGCATACGCCCTACGGGGGAAAGGAGGGGACCTTCGGGCCTTCCGCGATTGGATGAACCTAGG
>NZ_JAKKRK010000045.1:0-44332 GCF_025654545.1 Shewanella sp. SM20
ATTTCGACCTAACTCAGTCAAGGTCAGTGTCTTACATTCAATCAGTGCCTTAGAGGCCAGCATCAAGCTGTTTAATCGTTTTAGGTGAAGTTCTGGGCAGTATTGGTGTAAAGAATGTTGTAGGATATTGGCTTCGCGCATCTTGTTGTCCAAGTGTAGTTTTTGGCGAAACCATTTGATCATGCAACAAGATGCGCTTCCACCCTAATTTGATGATTTATTTGTAAATCATCAGGGGATTCTTCAGCACTGCAGTGCCGTGACCTGATTCACCAGAAAAAGGAGTTGGGTCAACTGAACCCGTGATCAAATTGTAAGATCCTCCCTTAACAGTATTGTTCACTAAATCGGGATGAGAAATTTCCAAGCCATCATCCACAACGGCAACGGTGATGCCTTGACCCATAACTTGCTTTGAAATTGCTTCACTAACATTCATGTCTTCGCCAGCGATACCACGATTCAATGCAAAAGAATTCTGGCCTGTGTTTTTCAAATGCCATTGATAAGCATATAAGGGATCGCCATTTTTGATATGAATTGTTAATGTACCCTCAGCTTGATACTGACCGTCAGATACTTTAAATCTGACAACATCAGTGCCTTCACTGGCATTGGAAGCATAAGTAAATTCACCGGTACTTTTATTAACTAAAGTCAAAGTACCTAGTTTTAAATCAGTTGGATCAACTAAAGAGTAAGTCAAACCGCCTTCGGCATCTGTCGCATCTAATTTGCCAGTAAATAATAGAGACTGCGACACATCAATGGTCATATCAGCAGTTGTTGGTGCTGTGTTGATCTTAGCGACTGGCTCTGGAGCCTTTTTGTCACTTCCACAACCTGCCAATAAGGCGGCCGTGATGCTTAATGCAACAATGGACATACGCATAGATAGACATTCCTTCTTGTCATTACATCTTATAATTTAATATTGGATAGCTAGAATTCACTCGCCTTTATCCGCATTAAATACTGTTATTTTAATTATTATTGAACCACCAAAAACCAACATTAGCATTTAATGGTGATACATCTTTTAACACACAAGTAATCAAAATGAAAACAAAAATAAACAGAAAAGTAGATTTAATGTGAGCTAAGCATCCATGCACAAAAATAGCAACAGCCTTAACCTCTCATTTGCAAATGAGATAAATACCTACAAAATCAAAAAATTAAGTAAAACCAATAAATATTTAAGTAAATAAAAGCTATTTGGTAGAATGTTTAAAATTTAAAATAAATTGTTACATCTTTACGAAAGATGCATATTTTACAGCATGAAACACCTATTAATGTGAGAAATAAATACGCTAAAGCAAGTATGAAAAAACATACTTAGTCTAAATGCCGAACAGCAATATTATTAAAAAACTATTCTTATGGCGGGTTGAAAAGAGAGAATACATATAAGAATCACTAACCATACTCAGAAGACTAGAATCCATCAACTTGATCTTACTGACTCATATTTAACTTTATAACCCAAGGCATAAGGTTAATCTCGAAAAGTAATAGGCTATTGCGGAAATAAACTATTATCTTTGGCGCTAATGAGTTAATTGTCATTTCGTGCAAGCATAAAAAAACCCTCAATATTGAGGGTCTTTATAAAATACTATATACGAGTTTTCACGAACATTAAACCTTAGCTAAGGTGCGCTCTTTAGCGCTCCAATCTAAGTGGTATTTCTCGCCAGCAGGCGTATCGATACGCTCAAAGGTATGGGAACCGAAAAAGTCACGCTGACCTTGGAGTAAGTTCGCTGGTAATGTTTCGCAGCGGTAACTGTCGTAATATGCCAGTGCTGAGCTAATACACGGCGCTGGAATACCTTGCATTACCGCAGTCGCTACCGCAGTACGCCATAGGCCTTGCTTTTCAGACAAGGCAGACGCAAAACTGTCCGCCATCAACAGATTGCTAAGATCAGATTTGTCTTCATAGGCTTGAGTGATTGATTGCAAGAAAGTCGCGCGAATAATACAACCCGCACGCCAAATTTTTGCAATTTCAGCAAAGTCTAACTGCCATTTTTGTTCATGAGCCGTCATCGCCATCAACTGGAAGCCTTGGGCGTAACAACAGACTTTTGCACAATATAACGCGCTTTCAAGGGCTTCAATCAACAGTGCTTTTTGTGCGTCATCGATAACAGGTGCATTTGGCCCAGCCAATTTCTGGCTGAGTTGTAGACGTAAGGATTTTTGGGTACTTACGGCGCGCGCATACACAGCTTCAGCAATCGTCGGCGCGGGACAGCCAATTTGTAAACTGCTCACGGCCGTCCACAAACCCGTGCCTTTTTGGCCCGCTTTATCTAAGATCATTTCCACCAGCGGTTTACCCGTTAATGGATCGGCTTGTTTTAAGACTTCGGCACTGATCCCCATCAAATAGCTGTTTAAACTACCTTTGTTCCAGCGTTCAAACACATCGCCCACTTCTGCAGCGCTCATGCCTAAACCGTCATGCAGCATTTGATAGGCTTCGCAAATCAACTGCATGTCAGCGTATTCAATACCGTTATGCACCATCTTCACATAATGGCCAGCACCCGCGGGGCCAATATAAGTCGTGCATGGCTCGCCTTCTGTCACGGGATTACCCGGCTCAAAGCGTTCGATAGGTAGCCCAGTTTTGGCATCAACCTTAGCGGCAATCGCTTTCCAAATAGGTGCCACGTGATGCCATGCATCGATATCGCCGCTTGGCATAAGTGAGGGTCCAAAACGCGCACCGACTTCGCCGCCCGAAACTGCAGAGCTGAAAAATACAAACTGACCTTTGTAGCGCGCTTCACGCTCAACAGTGTCAGTCCATAGGCTGTTACCAGTGTCGATAACAATATCGTCGGACTCAATTCCTGCAGAAATCAAGGCACTACAGACACCATCGACGGGGGCACCAGCAGGAACAGAAAGCACAAGAATACGGGGTTTTGTGAGACTGGCTAACATTTCGGTAAGATTAGCACAGCCAAGAATGCGAGATTCGAGTCCAGCACGTTCCTGTTTTTCTTGCTGTATAACACCATTAACTTTAACAGGATCGAGGTCAAACGCGCTGACGTGATATTGGTTATCTGCGATGTTTAGCGCAAGGTTTTTACCCATAACACCAAGGCCAATTACGCCGATATCATTAAGATTGCTGTGGTTTTGCATTATATTATTCCCACGGGTCACAGAGGTTAGAGCTAACCAATTTTGAGGGGTAATTATACCGATCTTTGTAACTTAATTACCAGAGACATACGATTGGCAATTTCGATTGTGCCGAAAGTACCAATCGTTTAGGTCTCATTTTATCTAGGGCGTGTTGACGTTTCAGGGTTGTTTTTGCAGCGAGTTGGCTGGCTTTTATGCAAGGCAAAGCCCGTGCAGTGTAGTTATTCTACATAAACGGGCGATAACGCAGCAGAAACGCCAGCCAAACGCTGCCCGAAGGGTTCGTCTGGCAAGCTCTTGCTCTTTGTCACTCGTCATTTGAGTAGAATAACTACACGTCACTCCTCGTTTCGTGATCACGAGCTTGCCAGAGCGAACAAAATTTAATCTCGAAACGTCAACACGCACTAATAGAACCGTCAATTAATGGGCAAGTTTAAGCCCTAAAACACCCAGTAATATCAATATCAAACTGGCAATTTTAAGTAAGCTAACGCCTTCTCCTAACAGGATAATTCCCGCAATCGCCGTACCCATAGCACCAATGCCGACCCACACGCCGTAAGCCGTACCGATAGGTAGCTGCTTAACCGCGAGTCCTAGTAGCAACACACTCACTGCCATCGACGCTACTGTAAAGATACTTGGCCACAAACGCGTAAAACCGTCGGTATATTTAAGCCCTATAGCCCAACCAATTTCAAATAAACCCGCAAGAACTAATAAGAACCAACTCATAGTGAACTCCCATAAAGGGGTCGTCCCCATGTTAGATTAGGCGTATTTAGGGTCGTCCCTAAGCCATTTGATTACAGTAAAACTGTAGGTGATGATTGTGCGTGATAGCTGTACGTGATGAGCCTGCAAGACTAGCAAATTTGAGGTGAAAATTTCAATCTTTGATTTTGCCGAAATAAGAAATGCCATGCGCAAAAAGCGATAGTAAGCTTGGTCAGTTTACTATCGCCTTGATATTTCAACTCTCTATAAGACCTTTACACTCTTTCTATAAAAACCTTTACGATCTATTTCTTACACTAAGGCATCGGCATAACCCATGCGAGTGAGCGCGGTACGCACTAACTCTAAGGTCTGTGGATCTTCTATGGTCGCTGGCGCAGTATATTGCTGATTATCGGCAATTTTTCGCATAGTACCGCGTAAAATTTTACCCGAGCGCGTTTTAGGTAATTTTTGAATCGCACTCACTAACCTAAAGGAAGCGACGGGACCAATTTCTTGGCGTACCAGGGTTATTAACTGTTTATGCAGCTCTTCATCACTGATCGTCACGCCTTTCTTGAGTACCACTAATCCGAGGGGAACTTGGCCCTTAAGCGCATCATCTACCCCAATTACCGCGGCTTCGGCCACATCAGGGTGTTGACATAACACTTCTTCGAAGCGTCCCGTCGATAACCTGTGCCCCGCTACATTTATGATGTCATCGATACGACTCATAATGTAGAGATAGCCGTCTTCATCGGTATAACCCGCATCGCCAGTTAAGTAGTAACCCGGATACATAGACAAGTAACTATCTTGATAGCGTTGATCATTTTGCCACAGTGTCGTTAAGGTTCCCGGCGGTAGAGGCAATTTAATCACTACATTTCCCGAAGTATTGGCCGCAACTTGCTCACCTAATTCGTCCAGTACTTCAACCGCATAACCTGGCACGGGTAGAGCAGGCGATCCCGGCTTAATGGTGACAGGCGCCGTGCCCATCAAATTTGCGGCAACTGGCCAGCCCGTTTCGGTTTGCCACCAGTGATCAATAACAGGTTTAGCGAGTTTAGTGTGTGCCCAAACTAAGGTATCGGGATCGCAACGTTCCCCCGCCAAAAAAACATTTTTAAGACAATTTAAATCAACACCTTGTAGATATTCACCGTCAGGATCTTCACGCTTAATTGCGCGAATGGCCGTCGGCGCGGTGAAGAAACTTTTGACCTTATATTTGGCAATCGTGCGCCAAAATGCGCCGGGATCTGGCGTTCCCACAGGTTTGCCTTCATACATTAAGGTTGTAGCGCCCACCAGCAGCGGTCCGTACACTATGTAAGAATGACCCACAACCCAGCCCACATCGGACGCAGCCCAAAACACATCACCCGCTTGAATATCGTAAATATGCTGCATCGACCAAGCCAGAGCCACGGCATGGCCACCATTATCGCGTACCACACCTTTAGGCTGACCCGTGGTGCCTGAGGTATAAAGCACATACAAGGGATCGGTAGCCTTGAGGGCGACACAATCGGCCTTAGGTGCAGTTGCTAATGCGGCTTGCCAATCTAAGTCACGACCCTCAAGTAAATCGGCCTGATACTGGCTACGATTCAAAATTAGGCAGTGATCAACCTGATGCACTGACTGCGCTAACGCTTTATCTAACAGAGGTTTATAAGGAATGACACCTGAGGGTTCGATACCGCAAGATGCCGACAAGACCAATTTAGGCTTAGCATCATTGATCCGAGTCGCGAGTTCATTGGCGGCAAAGCCACCAAAAACCACAGAATGAATCGCACCTATGCGGGCACAGGCCAGCATAGCGAAGGCGGTTTCCGGCACCATAGGCATATAAATCACCACACGGTCGCCCTTCCCTATACCAATAGATTGCATAAAGCCCGCGAGTCGGCTCACTTGAGCCTGTAGCTCCCCGTAGCTAATGCCGTATTCAGTGTCTGTCACTGGGCTCACATATTGGATAGCCACTTGGTCACCGCGTCCAGCCAACACATGGCGGTCAACGGCGTTATAACAAGTGTTCATCTCACCATCGGCGAACCAGTGATAAAACGGCGCCTGCGATTCATCGAGTACCGTTTGCGCCGGCTTAATCCAATCGAGCGTCTTCGCCGCTTCTCCCCAGAATTCGGCTTTATTAAGCAAGGATGCTTGGTGCAACGCTTGATGTTTTTGTTGGTTCTGTTTTTGATTTGTGGCTTGCGCTACAGATGCATTTTGCTGTTCGGTCAACATATGTCCTCCAATCAGGACTGCGACTCACATCGTCAGCCGCAATAACTACCCCTTCCTGCTTCTATTATTAGCAAGGAGGTCTAAAGCCCACTATTAGACGTTAGCCTATAACCAGAAGATATTTGTGGTTTTATGTGAGAACACTAATTTAAAGCATACGTTTTAATCTCGCTGCACAGGCTTATGGCAATTGGGATTGACACTTTTTTGCCAACAGAATAAAAGCCAAAATCTTTACCTTTACGTAAACTTCATATATCTTGCTTAAAACTGATTATTTAGGGTGCATGAATGAGCGCAACGAACACACCACAAACGACTTACTCGATCAGTGATCTCTCAAAAGAGTTTGATATCACTACTCGTAGTATTCGTTTTTACGAAGACCAAGGTTTGCTTAAACCTAAACGCCGCGGCCAAACCCGTATTTATAGCCTCAAAGACAGGGTGCGTCTCAAGCTCATTCTTCGCGGCAAACGCTTGGGCTTTTCTTTGGCAGAAACCCGTCGCTTGTTCGAATTATACGATGCCGACAAGAGCAGCACCTCACAGCTCAATACCATGCTGGCGCTAGTGGAAGAAAAAAAGTCCGCACTACAACAGCAAATGGACGACATCAAAGTCGTATTGATGGAACTCAATTCCGCCGAGCAGCAGTGCCGTTTAGCCTTAGAAGATAACAAAACGGCAAAAGCCTAAATCCCCGTTGACACAAAATCAAATCAATTTGATAGCGATAACGACTACGGATTTAAGTACAAGATTTAAAAGACTCAAGCACCTAAAAATCATAAAAACTATAACAATCTGAAATTAGAACATCTGAAAGGACACAAGCAATGAACTCTCTCTACACAAGTCTGAATTTTGGCCTAGGCGAAGACGTCGATATGCTGCGCGATGCAGTGCAGGATTTTGCCGCGAATGAAATCGCCCCAATTGCCGCGAAAGTGGATCACGACAATGCCTTTCCCAATGAACTTTGGCCTGTGCTTGGAGGAATGGGACTGCTCGGAGTAACGGTACCCGAAGAGTTCGGCGGCGCAAACATGGGCTACCTAGCCCACGTCGTTGCAATGGAAGAAATCTCCCGCGCATCCGCTTCTATCGGCCTAAGTTACGGCGCCCACTCAAACCTGTGTGTCAATCAAATCAACCGTAACGGTAATGCAGCGCAAAAAGCCAAGTACCTGCCAAAACTGGTGAGCGGTGAGCATATTGGCGCGCTGGCCATGAGTGAGCCAAACGCAGGTTCTGACGTGGTTTCGATGAAGCTACATGCCCGTAAAGAAGGCGACCGATTCATCTTAAACGGCAACAAAATGTGGATCACTAACGGTCCAGATGCACACACCTATGTCATTTACGCGAAAACCGACTTAACCAAAGGCGCACACGGTATTACCGCCTTTATCGTTGAACGTGATTCGAAAGGTTTTAGCCAAGCGCAAAAGCTCGACAAACTCGGCATGCGCGGCTCTAACACCTGCGAACTAGTGTTTGAAGATGTAGAAGTACCAGAAGAAAACATTTTAGGCGGCCTCAATAACGGCGTAAAAGTGCTGATGAGCGGCCTCGATTACGAGCGTGTCGTACTGTCTGGCGGTCCGCTGGGGATCATGAATGCCTGTATGGACATCGTTGTGCCTTACATCCACGAGCGTGAGCAATTTGGCAAATCCATCGGTGAATTCCAACTAGTGCAAGGCAAGTTAGCCGACATGTACACAGGCATGAATGCCGCCAAATCCTATGTCTATAACGTGGCAAAATCCTGCGATCGCGGTGAAACCACCCGTAAAGATGCCGCAGGCGCCATTCTTTATAGCGCAGAACTCGCCACCAAAATGGCACTGGATGCAATTCAACTGCTAGGCGGCAATGGCTATGTCAACGAATATGCCGCGGGCCGCTTACTGCGTGATGCCAAGCTGTATGAAATCGGCGCCGGCACCTCAGAAATTCGCCGCATGCTGATTGGCCGCGAACTGTTCAATGAGTCGAAATAACGCGAGTTTAAATAATCTCTCACAAGTGAATGGGTTGCACCTCACTGTAACTTACAGTTTGCGCCACCCATTCGAGCAAGATGATACCGAGTTTCCGCTTTATAAGGACAATCAAAGTGACGCAATTAAGCAGTCGTATCAACGCCCGTAGCGATGAATTTAAAGCAAAATCCAACGATATGGCCGCCCTAGTGGCCGATCTCAAAACTAAACTCAATAAAATCGAACTCGGTGGCGGCCCTGTGGCGCTAGAGCGCCATTTATCCCGCGGTAAATTGCTGCCACGTCAACGTGTTGAAAAGCTGCTTGATGCAGGCTCACCCTTTTTAGAGCTATCGCAATTTGCGGCGTTTGAAGTTTATGACGAAGAAGTGCCCGCAGCGGGCATTATCGCTGGTATCGGCCGAGTGAGTGGTGTTGAGTGCATGATCATCGCCAACGACGCTACAGTTAAAGGCGGCACTTACTACCCGATTACCGTTAAAAAACACCTTCGCGCCCAAGATATTGCCAGCCGTTGTCACTTGCCTTGTATCTATTTAGTCGACTCAGGCGGCGCTAACCTGCCCCGCCAAGATGAAGTCTTCCCCGACCGCGACCATTTCGGCCGCATCTTTTACAATCAAGCGCAAATGTCCGCTAAAGGCATACCGCAAATTGCAGTGGTGATGGGCTTATGTACTGCAGGCGGCGCCTATGTGCCGGCCATGGCGGATGAATCGATTATCGTAAAAGATCAAGGCACTATCTTCTTAGCCGGCCCACCATTAGTCAAAGCGGCCACAGGTGAAGAAGTCAGCGCCGAAGAGTTAGGCGGCGCCGAAGTGCACACCAAAATCTCTGGTGTTGCCGATCATTTAGCCCAAAACGATGAGCACGCATTGGAGCTTGCCCGCCGCGCGGTATCACGCCTGAATCATCAAAAAGAAATCAAATCACTCTTAAGTCCTGTCAAACCACCGAAGTTCGACATTAGCGAACTGTACGGCATTGTCGGCACCGACTTGAAAAAGCCCTTTGATGTAAAGGAAGTGATCGCCCGTATCGTCGATGATTCTGATTTTGATGAGTTTAAAGCCAACTATGGCGCAACCTTAGTATGCGGTTTTGCCCGTATTCACGGCTACCCAGTCGGCATTGTCGCCAACAACGGCATTCTGTTCTCAGAGTCGGCGCAAAAAGGCGCGCACTTTATTGAACTGTGCTGCCAGCGCAAAATTCCGCTGCTGTTCCTGCAAAATATCACCGGCTTTATGGTGGGTAAAAAGTACGAACACGAAGGCATAGCCAAACACGGCGCTAAGATGGTGACTGCGGTTTCTTGCGCCAATGTACCTAAATTCACTGTGATTATTGGCGGCAGCTACGGCGCGGGTAACTACGGCATGTGTGGCCGCGCGTTCGAACCGACCATGATGTGGATGTGGCCTAACGCCCGTATTTCTGTGATGGGCGGCGAGCAAGCCGCAGGCGTTCTCGCCACAGTGCGCCGCGACGGTTTAGCCCGTAAAGGTGAAGATTGGTCGGCTGAGGATGAAAAAGCCTTTAAAGCGCCGATTGTCGCCCAGTACGATAAAGAAGGTCATCCGTATCATGCCAGCGCCCGTTTATGGGATGACGGCATTATTGACCCAGCGCAAACCCGCGATGTGGTCGGCCTTGCCCTATCGGCAGCATTAAATGCTCCTATCGAAGACACCCGCTTTGGTGTGTTCCGTATGTAAAAGGCACATGTGAAAAACATATGTCACACAAGAAGATAGGAAAATAATAATGACAGACACATTAAACAGCGCTAGCGGCAAAAAGGATTTAAGCAACTTACAGCACGTGAGCCATGCGCTCAATCACGGCGTTGCCGAGCTTATTTTAGATCGCAGCGATGTGCACAATGCCTTCGATGAAGTGATGATTAGCGAGATGATTGCTGTGCTTAGCTATTTTGCTGAGCACAAGCAATGCCAAGTGCTGGTACTCAAAGCGAACGGCAAAAACTTCAGCGCTGGTGCCGATCTCAATTGGATGCGCAAACAAGCCAAAATGGACTTTGAGCAAAACCTAAATGATGCCAAAGCATTAGCAAAACTGATGCAGGATCTTGATACCTTTCCTAAGCCCACCATTGCACTAGTGCAAGGTGCAGCCTTTGGCGGCGCACTGGGGCTGATTTGCGCCTGCGATATCGCTATCGCCACGACGCGCACCAGCTTTTGCTTAAGCGAAGTGAAACTCGGATTAATTCCAGCAGTAATTAGCCCTTACGTTGCCCGTGCTATGGGTAATCGTGCATCGCGCCGCTACATGCTGACCGCCGAGCGTTTTAGTGCAGAAACCGCATTAAAGCTTAACGTCATTCATGAGATCAGCGATGACTTAGACGCCGCTGCAAAGCCGATGATTGACGCGTTGCGAGCCAATAGTCCCCAAGGCATGGCATGGGTAAAAACGCTGCTGTCGCATCTTGAAGACGGCGTGATAGACCAAAACACCATTGATTACACTAGCGAGCGTATCGCCCGCATTCGGGTATCGACCGAGGGCCAAGAGGGCTTAAACGCCTTTTTTGAGAAACGTCAGCCTAACTGGCAACAAGCGCACTCAATGCCCTCCAAGCCCATGCAAAAGCCAAGTGATACCCAAGGAGCCCTTTGATGTTGACCAAGCACATGTTTACCAAACTATTGATTGCTAACCGCGGTGAAATCGCCTGTCGCATCATCAAAACGGCCCATGCCATGGGTGTTCGCACCGTTGCCCTATATTCCGATGCCGATAAAGAAGCGCGCCATGTCGCCATGGCCGACGAATCTTTCTATTTAGGCGGCAGTGCGCCGGCAGACTCCTATTTAAAGGGCGATTTGATTATCGACATAGCCAAAAAAGCGGGCGCACAAGCGATTCACCCAGGCTATGGTTTCTTGTCTGAAAATGCCGACTTTGCCCGTAAATGTGAAGCCGCAGGCATCGCCTTTGTTGGCCCAGGCAGTGATGCTATCGATGCCATGGGCAGCAAAAGCGCCGCTAAATCTATTATGACGGCGGCAAACGTGCCCTTAGTGCCGGGTTATCACGGCGATGACCAAACCGATGCGACCTTAAAAGCGGAGGCACTGAAAATCGGCTTCCCTATGCTGATTAAAGCGGCTTATGGCGGCGGCGGTAAAGGCATGCGTATCGTCGAGAATGAAGGCGAAATCATGGAAGCCGTTAACTCGGCGCGCCGTGAAGCGGCCTCTTCTTTTGGTAACGATAAGTTATTGATGGAGCGTTATTTACGCCAGCCGCGCCACGTCGAAGTGCAAGTGTTTGCCGACACCTTTGGCAACGCGATTTATTTATCGGATCGCGATTGTTCGATTCAACGTCGCCACCAAAAAGTGGTCGAAGAAGCACCTGCGCCCGGTTTAAGCGATGCACTGCGTGCCCAAATGGGTGAAGCAGCCGTCGCGGCAGCCAAAGCTATCGATTATGTTGGCGCGGGGACTGTAGAGTTTCTGCTCGACACAGACAATAGCTTCTATTTTATGGAGATGAACACCCGTCTGCAGGTTGAGCATCCAGTGACTGAGATGGTCACAGGCCAAGATTTAGTGAAATGGCAATTGATGGTCGCCAGTGGTCAGCCACTGCCCCTTAAGCAAGATGAAGTACGTATTCACGGCCACTCCTTTGAAGTGCGTATTTATGCCGAAGATCCACAGAATGAGTTTTTACCTGCCAGCGGTAAGCTCAACTTTTTGCGCGAACCCGAGCAAAGCAAATACGTGCGTATCGATTCGGGCATTCGTGAAAACGATGTGATCAGTAACTTCTACGATCCTATGATTGCCAAGCTTATCGTCTGGGATGAATCGCGCCCGCGCGCCCTGCAACGTTTAGTGCATGCCTTAGAGTCGTATCAAATCAGCGGTCTTAAGCACAACATTGAGTTTTTAGCGAACATTGCCGAACACCCAGCGTTTGCCAATGCCGACTTTAGCACTGACTTTATTGGCCGTTATGGCGATACCCTGATTGGCACAGCTTCGAGCGAAGCTGACACAGCGCTTGCCTTTGCCGCGCTGTATCAAGTGCTTGCCCGTAAAGAAGCCGCCAAAGCGCAAGCTGTCAACAGCGCCGATCCTTACTCGCCTTGGGGTCAAGTGAGCGGCTTTAGACTCAACAGTTGCAGTCAGCACAATATTGCCCTGCTCGATGATGCCCATGAATTGCAGCAGTTAGTGATGCTCGATTTAGGCGGCATGTATCAGCTACCGCTGCACGGTCAAGATTGGTTACTAAATGGCGAGCTGAAACAAGATTTACTGCTCGCCGAAATCAACGGCCATAAGAGTAAAGTGCCCGTTAGTGCCCAAGGTGATGACTTTACGCTGTTTTTATCCTCTGGCAGTTACCACTTTAAAGCAGTGCAAACACTCGTGGTCGAAGAACAAGCCAGCAATGCTGACAAGTTAAAAGCGCCCATGAACGGCACGGTAGTGACCCATTTAGTCGATATCGGCACACAAGTTAAAGCGGGCCAAGGTTTGCTGGTGATGGAAGCCATGAAGATGGAATACACCATAGAAGCACCCTTTGATGGCATAGTCAGTGAATTCTACTTTAAGGCGGGCGAGCTGGTGACCGATGGCGCAACCTTGCTTAACGTTGAGCCGCTGGAGACAGACGAGCCAACCGCGATCAAGGAAGCCTAAGATGTCGTTAGCCAATCTAAGCCTAGCAGCGAACGCCAAAGACACGGTTAGCATTTTCGAGATGGGCGCACGAGATGGACTTCAAAACGAAGTCACCGTGCCGACGGCAGCTAAAATCGCCTTGATTGAATCGCTGGCAGGTGCGGGGCTTAAGCGCATCGAAGCAGGCAGCTTTGTGTCACCTAAATGGGTGCCACAAATGGCCGATTCTGCCGATGTGCTCAAACAAATACATCGTCAAAGCGACGTGGTGTATAGCGCGCTCACACCCAACGTCAAAGGCTTTGAACTGGCACTGGATGCAAAAGCGAGTGAGGTGGCAATATTTGGCGCCGCCTCACAAAGCTTTAGTCAGCGCAATATAAACTGCTCGATAGAAGAGTCGATTGAACGCTTTATCCCTTTGATGGAATTAGCAAAAAAACACAATATCCCAGTGCGTGGCTATGTGTCCTGTGTGCTCGGCTGCCCCTACGAAGGTGAGATAGCGGTCAGTGAAGTGGCCCGTGTGTCTGAAATCCTTTACAAAATGGGCTGTTACGAAATATCGCTTGGCGACACTATCGGTGTAGGCACGCCGCAAAAAGCCCGTAGAATGCTGCAAACCGTTGCTGAACATGTGCCTATGGACAAACTGGCGCTACACTTTCACGACACCTATGGCCAAGCACTCGCTAACATTTTGGCCTGCTTAGACTTAGGTGTGCGGGTGTTTGACTCCTCGGTTGCAGGTCTTGGCGGCTGCCCCTATGCCAAAGGCGCGTCGGGCAATCTTGCCACCGAAGACTTAGTGTATATGCTGCACGGCATGGGATTCGAAACGGGTATCGATTTACAAAAACTCGCGTTAGCAGGACAAGCTATCAGCACGCAGTTGAATCGCAACAACGGCTCGAAAGTGGCCACGGCCCTGTTAGCAAAATAGAACAACAATAATTAACGACAACAACCGTTATTGAAAACGCGCGTTTTATACAGCATAAAAGGACATCACAATGGCAGGACTCAATAAAGTCGTCAGCAGCTATGAAGAAGCGTTAGCAAGCTTATCGAACGACATGACCATTATGGTCGGCGGCTTTGGCCTATGCGGCATTCCAGAAGGCTTAATCAATCAAATGGTTAAGATGGGCGTTAACGGCTTAACGGCGATATCAAACAACGCTGGCGTTGACGATTTCGGCCTTGGCTTACTGTTAAAACATCGCCAAATCGCCACTATGATCGCCTCTTACGTGGGTGAAAATGCCACCTTTGAGCAACAAATGCTCTCTGGCGAACTGAACGTGATTTTAACGCCCCAAGGCACATTAGCGGAAAAAATCCGCGCAGGCGGCGCAGGTATTCCGGCATTTTTCACCGCTACAGGCTACGGCACGCCAGTCGCTGATGGCAAAGAAACCCGCGAAATCAAAGGTCGCCATTACGTGTTAGAAGAGTCGCTGACCGCAGATTTTGCCTTAGTGCGCGCATGGAAAGCCGATACCATGGGTAATTTGGTATTCCGTAAAACCGCTGCCAACTTTAACCCTATGATGGCGACCGCGGGCAAAATCACTGTGGTTGAAGCCGAGTTTATTGTTGAGCCAGGCGAGCTAGACCCAGATCATATCCACACGCCGGGCATCTATGTTGACCGCGTTATTCAAGGCAAGTTCGAGAAACGTATCGAGCAGCGCACGGTAAAAGCCGCGAAATAAAAAGCGCTGGCAAAACCTTGAAACACAGTTAACGCAATTGGCACTTAGCTCCCTAAAGTAAAAAATTAAGGGTAAAAACCTAAGAGTAAAGGCCAAAGCGTCAAAGCCAAATAGAAAGGATAGATATCATGGCATTATCAAGAGAACAACTGGCTCAGCGCGTCGCCAAAGAATTAAAAGACGGCTACTACGTCAACCTTGGCATCGGCATTCCAACACTGGTGGCCAACTACATTCCCGAAGGCATGGAAGTCATGTTGCAATCGGAAAACGGCCTACTCGGCATGGGCGAATTCCCTACCGAAGACGCCATCGACCCAGATTTAATCAACGCGGGCAAACAAACCGTTACCGCAGTCAAAGGCGCCTCGTTTTTCTCATCGGCGGAAAGCTTTGCCATGATCCGTGGCGGCCATGTGGACTTAACCGTACTCGGCGCCTTTGAAGTCGATGTGAACGGCTCTATCGCCTCATGGATGATCCCCGGCAAACTCATCAAAGGCATGGGCGGTGCGATGGATTTAGTCGCGGGCGCCGAAAACATTATCGTGACTATGATGCACGCCGATAAATACGGCAATTCTAAGCTGCTACCCGTATGCGAATTGCCGCTGACTGGTTACGGCTGCATTAAACGCGTCGTCACAGATTTAGCCTTTATCGAAATCAAAGATGGCGCTTTCCATCTACTAGAGCGCGCGCCAGGCGTCAGCGTAGAAGAAATCGTCAGCAAAACCGCCGGCAAGTTAATCGTGCCAGAGCATGTACCAGAAATGGTGTTTTAAGCGTTCAGTTTAGCTTTGCTTCTTAACATCACTGCTCAAGTTTTATATATTAAAGCTCAGAAGATAATTCTGAGCTTTTTGTTTATCTAGCAATTAGTTAACGCTGCGACTTGAGAGCTAATCCTAGTCAATTGCACAACTCATTCATTAGATATGAATTACCTGATTAACTCATTAGAGTTGAGCAAATGACCTCTTGAAAAAGCGATAATACGCGCCAAATTGTAGGCTATAGCTCATTGCAGTTCGTGATAAGGATGCGGAACGAATACCTTAAGTCCTATAAAACACTAACTAATTGTATATATTAAACAATGCCAAAATAACACCTAAAAACTATCCGCACAAAGCCAGAGGAAAGCTTATGTACCAGATTGCGATTGTTATATTTGATGAATTTACCGATATCGATTTCTTCTTAATGCGCGATATTCTCGGCCGTACAAAAACCGATTGGACAGTAAAAGTACTCGGGACCAAACCTAGCCACATATCAAGCTTGGGGATGACGGTTGCAACCGATGGTCATGTGGCCGAAGTCGCTGATGCCGACGTAGTATTATTCAGCAGTGGTTACAAAGGCGTACCTGCGGCACTTGCTGATACTGAGTTTATGTCCGCCCTTAAATTAGATCCCACACGACAGTTGCTTGGCAGTATCTGCGCGGGGTCATTCTTCTTTGCCAAATTAGGGCTACTCGACAATCTCTCGGCAACGACTCACCCCGATGCAAAACCTGCCCTAGTTGCCATGGGCGTCGATGTAGAAGACTGCGCCCTCGTGATTAATGGCAATATTGCCACTGCGGGTGGCTGCTTGTCCTCACTCTATTTAACCGGCTGGATTGCGGAGCGCTTATTCGACAGTGCGAAACGCCGCGAAATTCACAGGCAGCTTATTCCTGCTGGGCAAACAGATATTTTTGAAGCATTAATCCAATCCTCCATCTCCGCGGCCATTCGTTAAAAGTGATGTAGATACTCTCGATGAATGAAAAGGATCCCATGATAAAACTTAAAAATCTTCTCGAGGCTATAAAAGCCGAGCATCAAATAACCACCCAGAATGAGCTTGTGGCTTTGCTATCGCAAAATGAATTACTCATTCAGCAAATCCAAGCTGCTGATGCGCAGTATTGGGTCAATTTTGCTAAGAATACCTTCGATGGTTGGTATTGCATTCGAACACCTATGCTCAGTACCTTTCATGTTTATTACCAAGAACGTGGGCAAAACTGTTGGGGAGAAGATGTTTTTACCGAGCAAAGTGAAGCCATAGCAGCGGTTATTTTTATGTCTGGTATTTGGGACCAAGTCCCCTAGCACTAAGCAAGTAAAAGCCTGCTCACTCATCCTATATTTTCACCTTCACGAATGGCGATATGTAACGAATCATTACGCGACTTTCAATATCGAAATCATCATGTTAGGGTGAGTGCTTAGATTGACTCATAATAACAGACACATTTTTAGCGCTCTGTTTAACTCTCTCATTGTCCAAAGGAGCGGTATCTATGGACTGGCTTATTATTGCACTCGCGGGCTTTTTAGGCGGCATGCTCAATGCAGTTGCCGGTGGAGGCAGTTTTATTACCCTTTTAGCGTTAGTGTTTGTCGGGGTTCCACCGATTGCGGCGAATGCCACGGGGACAGCCGCGCTGCTGCCTGGTTATATCGCCAGCGCATGGCGTTTTAGAAAGGATATCGAATATCCGGCGAGTCTTAGCCTTAAAAATCTGATCTTAATTGCTTTAATTGGCGGCAGTATTGGCGCGGGTATTTTGCTGACCACCAGCGAGCAAGTCTTCGCAAAGCTGATCCCTTGGCTGATTCTACTGGCCACCGCGGCCTTTATTGTTGGCCCTTGGTTGCTCAAACGAAGAATCGCTGAGCAAGGCGAAAACACCTCTACGCCAATGTTAAGTCCGATAACGGCACTGATAATGCTGTCGGCTGTGTGTATCTATGGCGGTTATTTTAATGGTGGCTTAGGCATCATACTACTCGCAAGCTTTGGCCTGATGGGGCAAACCAATCTACATGGGATGAACGGACTTAAAAATCTGATTTCAGCCCTGCTCACCGCCATCGCCGTTGTGGTTTATGCCGCGGGCAATGTTATCGATGGGCAATATCTGTTACTGCTTGCCGTTATGGCGATTGTCGGTGGTTATGTGGGGGCGGCGCTGGCCTACCGTATTTCACAGCCCTTGCTACGCGGCTTTATTGTGATCGTCGGTTTAGCAATGGCCTTAGGCTTTTTCATGCGCTAGTTTTTCATGCGTTAGTTTTCATACGTTAGGCTTTTGATTTGTGAAGCTTAAACTCATAAAAGCTGGACAGACGAATTTTCGATACAAGGTCTCGCCGATAAATTGCCCTTATGTGACTGACTTGTTACTCTGATCCATCCTATAGGAGAACACTGTGATTAAGGATAGCGATGAAACTGATGACCTTGAAGCTGAGGACCTTGAGACTGATTGACTTCTCCCCCAGCTGAAGCAAGGGGATTCTCAGAGCCATTACAGCTCAAAGACTAGGACAACCGTTAGGCTGCGACCTTTTCTTCTGCAAGACGGTCTAGCCCGACCGCGAGAATGTTTTTTGCTGCATTGATATCTCTATCATGCGCAGTCCCACATAGACTGCATGCCCACTCTCTTATTCCAAGCGATGTTCTACCTTTCGGACTGCTTGCGGGGATCTCCCCGCAGCACGAGCATCGCTGGGTTGTGTAAGCTTCGTTAACTTCTTCAAAAAAAATGCCTGCATGATTGCACTTGTATTCCAGCATGTTTTTTAACATTCCCCAGCCTGCATCTAAAACGGACTTGGCCATTTTAGTTTTTGCTAAGGCTTTGGAATTGACGTTGCCAACGAAAATCGCCGCATTCTCATTCGCGAGTTTGCGACTGTATTTGTGTAAATCATCATGACGAAGATTTTTAATCTTAGCGTGAATGGCTTTGGCTTTACGTTTATTTCTGGCGCGTTGCGCCAGGCCAAGCCTAGCTTGTAGCTTTCTATAATGACGCCCAGTCACGCCGTTGCCATTACTGTCCATTGCGGCTTGTTTACAGCCTAAATCAATGCCTACTGAGCTTTTACCGGTGCTTTGTGGTACATCTACCTCGACAACCACGTTGAAGTACCAGCGACCACGAGCGTCTTCATTAAATGAACCGGATTTAAAGGAATAGTTATTTAACCCATAACTATCCCACACCTTAAAATATTGGCGATTAAAACACACCTGACCGTTTTTGAAAGTGGCGGCGCCGGATTTAAAGGGCACCCAGCCAAGCGAGCGCTTAGCGCCACCGGATTTTCGCCAGTTAAGTCGTGATTTTTTGAACTGTTTTCGGCGAATGACGTATTCTTTGGATATTTCTTGAATGGTTTGGCTGTGCAGGCCAAGTTCTTTGCCTGATCCATTAGTGTATTTCTGCATGTCAAAATCAGACATAAAGATGCCTCGCTCTTTGATAGTGCGGTGGCTGAGTGCATTAAGATAATTCCAAACGAAATTGACACTTTTAGCCTGTCGACTCAGTGCAAATGCGTGATTATCTTTCACTCTTACTTTAAGTGTCTTGATAATTTTCATGCAGTTAAGATGCCTTGTGTACTTTACAAAATCAAGCAATATTTCACGAATAAGATTAATTAAGCAGCTACGCTGCTTGTGCTATTCATCCCCGACCTAAAAGTTCGGGGCATTCCGCGCAGATCGGTAAATTAATGCCAAAGACCTTGAAACTAAGCACCTTAAATCTTGCCCTGTGTCTTATTGCATGCTCACCGGCTATTTACACCGAAACCGCTAGCGCAGCGACCATTAGCGTCAAAACGGAAACGGGTAATATTCAGGTAAAAACCATAGCCCAAGGGTTAGAGAATGTCTGGGGTATGGCATTCTTACCCGACGGCAGTATGCTCGTGACTGAACGCGCCGGCAGAATGCGCATTGTCAGCACCGCAGGCAAAGTGGGTGAACCCTTAACGGGTTTACCGCCTATGTATGCCAAAGGTCAAGGTGGTTTACTTGATGTCGTGCTTGCGCCCGATTTTGCAAGCAGCAAAAAAATCTATTTCAGTTATTCAGAACCCGCTGAAGGTGATACGCTCAATAGCACAGCGGTCAGTTTTGCCACGCTCAATGGTAACAAGCTTGAAAATCTCACCCGCGTTTTTAGTCAACAACCTAAAGTCAACAGCGGCCACCATTTTGGATCTCGTTTAGTGTGGGCGCCTGATGGCACACTGTTTATCACACTCGGTGATCGCTATAGCGAAAAAGATAGCGCACAAACATTAGACAATCATTTAGGCAAAGTGGTGCGTATTCATGCCGATGGCTCAGTGCCTAAGGATAACCCCTTCGCCAATACGGTTGGCGCCTTACCCGAGATCTGGTCTATCGGTCATCGCAATATGCAAGGCGCGGCCATTAATCCCACCAGCAAAGTATTGTGGACGGGCGAGCATGGCCCCCAGGGCGGCGATGAACTCAATATCGACCAAGCGGCTAAAAACTATGGCTGGCCAGTGATTACCTATGGTGAGAATTATGGCGGCGGCAACATCGGCGAAGGTACCCATAAAACGGGAATGGAGCAACCCGTCTACAAATGGGTTCCGTCGATTGCCACGGCGGGCTTTATGTTTTACACAGGTGATAAATTTCCACAGTGGCAAAATAATCTGTTACTCGCCAGCCTAAAGGAAAAAACACTGGTGCGTTTAGTGCTTGATGGCGACAAGATAATTAAAGAAGAACGGCTGCTGAAAACTGAATTAGGGCAAAGATTACGCTCAGTCGTGCAAGGGCCAGATGGACTGATTTATCTCGTAACCGATGAAGCTAAATCAAAAATTTACCAGTTATCGCCGCAGTAATCTTAATCGCTGCACTTTTATCACAGTGCTTTAACTAACCCATGTTAACCACAGCAATAAACTCAATCGATAGAGAATTTAAGCCTTAAAACGACAAAGAGTGTTCATCTGGAACACTCTTTGTCGTTGGCGTGGCACTTATTAATTCATGCCTTTATTCGTTCACCACACACATGCCCTGCTCGGTTTGTACATAGGGAGCTAAAATAGGCATCATGCCCTTCATCACCTGCAATGGCAGCGCCGAAGTAAAACTAAAATCATCGGATTTACTGCCGGGCACGAAGGCGGTCAAAGTACCGAAGTATTTGTCACCTAGATAAAACACGAAGGTCGCAGTGCGGTTCATCGCCGTAGTCGCCACTTTTTTACCTTGCTGCATCTGAGTCACAATACGGTTATCACCGGTGCCGGTTTTCCCGCCTATGGCTAACATGCCACCTTTTTCATCGGTAAAAATGCCCTTTAAACGACGTGCGGTGCCGTTTTGCACTACGTTCGCCAGCGCTGCTTTTAAGGCTTGTGCTACTTCATGGCGCATTACCCGCTCACCTTGGGTGTTCTGATTCTGCAATCTCACTTCATAGGGCGTATCTGCGGCGAAATGCAGCTGATTGATACGCACTGTGGGCAAACGATAGCCGTCGTTTTGAATAATGCCCATCAGCTCGGCTAAGGCTGCGGGTCGGTCACCCGAGCTACCCAGTGCTGAGCCTAAGGATGGCACCATAGAATCAAAGGGATAACCTAAACGCGCCCAACGTTGATGTATGTCAAGGAAGGCTTCAACTTCAAGCATCACTTGCACTCGTACGTCACGGGCGTTTTTATGCCGCGTCCTAAACAACCAACGGTAAACCTCTTGACGTTGTGCTTCACTCGCCTGCTTAACATCGTTCAAGTTGGCATCAGGATTATGATTAAGGTAATCCAGCACCCACAATTCCAAGGGATGCACCCGTGCGATATAGCCTTGATCTGGCAAATTATATTTATCCGGACCGTACTTGTTATATAAGCTCTTAATACGACCATCGGTATAGCTTACCTGTGGCAGTCTTTGCTTCAAGAAAGCCTTAAATGCCGCCATAGGTTCATCGGGCAGTAAATAGCGATACGCCGCCGTCAACTGCTGCTCCGACTGGGACAAACCGTCAAAAAACATGTCGAAACGCTCATTCGCAGCCACTTTTTTGTACTTGCGATAAAACTTAGTAACGAAGGTATTACCTTCTCTATCAGCAAATACCCGCAGATATTCGTCACGGCGCGGATCTTTATCATTACGCAGCAACTGGGCCATATTGCCCTCGTTTTGCATACTACTGCTGTAATTCACGATATCGCGCATGAGACGCACAAACGGCAAGTTAACCGAATCCTGCAGGGCTTGGTAAAGTGTTGGCGTTTTTAAATCTTCTGTTTTTTTAAAGTTATTAAATACATGCAACCCACCACCGGTAAAAAATTGTTCACTGGTTGAGGCCGAATATTCTCGCTGTAACGCCGCATCTAACATGCGGTCTAAACGTCTGTCGGGATTCAAAATCAAGTAATCAATCGCCCAACGGGTTAAATGATCCCTAGGTTCGATAATGATGGATTCCAATTCAATCCCATGTTTCTTGGAATACTTGTCGTGGATCTCGGCAATGATTTCTAAGTAGGTCGCCATCACCCGCAATTTAGCGGTTGAGCCCAATTCCAACTTGCTGCCCTCGTTAATATCAAAAGGCTGATCAGTACTATCCGTCTGCACTCTAACTCGGTTGGCGGTATCAGTGCGCTCATAAAGCGTAAAGCTATACAGCACGTTTTGCAGTTGGCTTGGGTCGAGTAACCGTTCGCCAAGCAGACCCACTTGCTCCGCGGTAGGCACTTGCGCCAGACTGCGTAAGTAGTGACTGACTTTCTGCTGTAAGTCACTGTGTAAGCTACTATTGACCGTCAAATCAAGCCTGTCTAAATCATACAGCCCCACATTTAACATGCCAGCGGTGCGAATGCGAACTGTGTTCACGCCCTTATCTGCGCCAGATTGGGTATTACGCTGCGGCTTGGCGACCTTAAACTGCAATTTCTGCGCGAGTGCAGCATCACGTAGACCACGATCAATCAAATAATACTGGCCGAGTAAACGGATATGGCTATCGACTAAGTTTTCAAGATCTTCATGACCTTGTAATAGATAGTAGGACGGACGACGTTGGGCGATCATCAAGGCAACCACTTGTCGGAATACTTGTCCGCGCTTGGTGGCATTACCTTTGATCTGCGGCGATGCTAACAGCTTGTTTGCAGTATCGAAATCGGTACCAAACCACGCCCACAGTCCATCACCAATACCATGAACTTCACCATGATTTGGCGCCGAAGATAATGGCACGGTATTCAGATAATCTTGAACGATGCGCTTACGAGCAGGTTCAGTGTTTTCACCTTGTTGGTACACGCGCACACTGGCCGAGCCAATTTGCAGTAACTTATCTTTAATACTCAAGGTTAAACCTTGGGAAGAATGGCGGAATTTCTCAATCTGAGTCGCGAGTGTACTGCCACCCGCGGTAGAGACATTCATACCAACCATTTCAGCAATTTGGCTCATGCCAGCCACCACAAAACGTGGCCAGTCGATCACCGGATTGAGTTTCTCTTCCGTCGTCCATAACTCGCGGTTTTCAATAAACAGTAAAGTATTAACGATTTCATTGGGGATCTTATCGTCGTCCTGATAAACCCGTTTAGGATAGGCAAATTCGTATAAATCAGTATTGCGGCAATCGAGCAGCGTCAACCCAGATTGAGCCTTTTCATGGTAAGGCGGAAAAAATCCAAGTTGAGCGTATTCCTGCAACGCTGGCGAAAACGCCACTTGTTGCGTTACCTGAAAATTCCGTTGCAATAACCTATCAATATACTGAGGTAACTTACTGTAGCCATGGCGCTCATCAAAAGGACCATAACTAGGATAAATAACCGCTTGGCTCGGTGAGCTTTCTAATTCATAGGTGAGCGTCTTAGCATATTGATTGATGAATTTTGCTTGGTAAAACGAAGTTTTAACCTCAAGTCCAATCAGCAATGCAGCGCAGCAAATCAGAATAAAAAATAAGAACCAGACCCTGCCCTTTGATCTGGCTTTACGCGGCGGCTTAACCTTAGCTTTAGGCTCAGGTTGTGGTGGACGAGGACGATAATTTTCGAACTTCATCTCTGATGTGGAATTAGGCAAAACAGCTCCAAAAAAACACTAAAATATTCATCTTTCATGCAACTCAGCAAATCCGTTGCCACTCAGTAAAGCAAGATATCAAACTCATCTAGCCATTATCCGGCTCTATTAATTAGTCTTAGTACCCATTATGTTCCACACTTTATCAAACCTAACTTCACTGTAAAGAAGGGTGCCTGTGACCCACAACCGCCACTAATCAATACTAATGTTAAGCTGATAGTACATTTTGCCAAATATTAATTTGTTGATATCAAGGTATTTTCAGCGCTTAAGGCAACAGACAGTATGACTTAAAAACAAAACGAGCTAATTTAAGTCGCACAAAAAGAATGAGTCGCTCAATAATCACACTATTAACGAAGCCTCATCCCACATATTCATGCGCATCCCAGATAAATTCACGAAAATGTTTGCGACAGACAGACTCGTAACTTTCATTACCACCAATCGCCACTTGCTCACCCTCGCGCATCACCTTGCCTTCACCATCAAGACGCACCACCATGTTAGCCTTACGTCCACAATGGCAAATAGTCTTCAACTCAACTAATTTATCAGCCCAAGCTAATAAATAATGACTGCCGCTAAAAAGTTCGCCTTGAAAGTCCGTTCTTAAGCCATAGCAGAGTACAGGAATATCAATATTATCGACCACATGCGTCAGCTGCTTAACCTGTTCTTTACTCAAAAACTGACACTCATCCACAAGCACACAACTTAATGGCGTAGCTTGATGCACATCGCTAATCATTTGAGTTAAATCATCTTGGCTACTAAATACCTGTGCTTCGGTTTCAATGCCAATACGTGAGGCCACTTTACCTTTGCCATATCTGTCATCTATGGAGGCTGTCATGACCAAAGTATTCATACCGCGTTCACGGTAGTTATAGGATGACTGTAATAGGGAAGTGGATTTACCCGCGTTCATTGCCGAATAATAAAAATACAATTGAGCCAAGACTTATACCCTTTAAAAACGTTATCGCTTACGCGTCTGCTACCAGAGCCAAATTGAGCGCTAGTCTAACATTGCGCTTCACATCAGAACACTAGCAGCCGCTAAGCTTTTATCATGAAATTCTGCAATGACACCAACTTATCAATCATTTTAATCCCCAATCGCCTCCTGAAATATTTCTAGTCCACTTCATTTAATACTCCTCCCTGCAAAAAACATAAAAAACGCCCCGATGCCGTTCAATTGTTAATGAAAGCTTAACTGAAACTTAAATGTTGTTTCATAAGGAAAAATTAGTAAAAGTTAAATTTAAAAAGTGCGATCTACCTCCAAAGTAATAGGTATAAATGGGCTTGCGCTCAAAAAACAAACACAAATTTAACAGTAATATTTCATTCGAGACAAAACGTGCTCAATTAAAAAAAGAAAAGTATTCGATAGCTTGCAAATTGAGACCAACGGTCAAAGCACTAATCTACCCTGCAAACTTTAGTGCTCCACTCCGTCCTTTATTCGCATATTGGATCAAATGAAGATTATGATGAGAATTTTCACCTCTAGAAAACTGGCATATTTAGTTGCCTTAGCACTAACTGGCGCCCTTGTTGGCTGTGGCGATGATGGTAAAGATGGTGTGGATGGAGCACCAGGAACGCCCGGTATCCCTGGAACACCTGGTACGCCAGGAACACCCGGTGAGCCAGGAACACCGCCCCCTGTCACCAGTTCTACTATGACTAACGTCAAAGTGATCAACTATAGCTTTGGCGAAGGCAGTACCACTTACGAATTTGAAATTACAGATGAAAATAACAACCCAATCAATGGATTGGTTGCCGTTCAAGCTAAGGTCGCCGCATTAACCGAAAAAGGATTTATCAATAATCGCACAGAAAGTGCAATTGATGGTAAAGAGGATAATGTGCATATTGGTGGTGCAGTCTCTCAAGCAACAGAAGGTGCTGTACTGACCACACTAGGCGATGGGCATTACACATTCAGTGCGCCAATGCTAGGTGTTAATGTTGGCACTGAAGGGATTGTTTGGTTAAAAGTCGGTGGCGATAAAACCACAGGCATTGCAAGTTCTGCTGAACTAGTGGTAAATAAGCCTGAAGGTGCTTTCTCTACCACCACTGAAGCTTGTTATTCTTGTCACATCGATTATGCAAACGGCAATGGCAAACACTCAAGTCATGTAGCTCAAGGCATGGAAGGTGAGGTAACCTTTGTTGAAGGCTGTTTAGTCTGTCACGGTTCTGTAAGCAAAGGCGTGAAAAATGCCGAAGGTTTCTCTATCGGTGGTTACGCAACCAATACACTTTCAAAAATAGGTCATATCAATCACCAAGATTTTACTAAAGACTTTTCAGTACAAAACTGTACATCTTGTCACGTTGAAGCACCTAAAAACATAAACGTAGCTGGACCAGGTTGTATTGATTGCCATGACAGTGGTGGCGTACCTGGGGCTATTCTCCCAAGTGATGGTGCGGATTTACGCATTATGCACGAAAGCAAAGCGGGTATAACAGAACGCCAAGCCATTCGTGCTAAATACAAAGTAAGTCTATCTACGCCTGTTAAAGTAGCTGATATATCTACAAAAGCTGACCACGTTGCAGAAGACTGGAGTAGCACTGGTAGTAATAGGCCTAACCCAGTTACAGTGCCTGCAGAAGAAGGCTTTTGTACTACATTAACGGTTAAAGATGTTGATGGTAACATCTTCAATATTAAAGATAAGTTCAACTACTCAAACCCTCTAGTGTTTAATGCCGCTAAACCAATCGTCTATGCAGGTGCCTATTTACATTCCTATGAAAATGGCAGCCTAGTGGGACGCCCTGGTAACCGCACTAACTACTTCTATGGCTATAACACCGATGGCACTAAAAACATTTGCCACTCTAACATCGATACGGCCGCAGTAAATGCTAACTATGTTTATTCTGCCCGCGTAACATTCAGTACCGCTGGTTGGATGGAATATGATGGAAATGCTCGTTATTACAGTGATGGCAAGCTAAGAGCGACAGGTTATGATGGCTCTATGGGCATATCTTTCACCGCTTACTCTGACGTTGTTAACCCAACGACTGGTGCAAAAGTCTCAGCCTTTGGCCGCCGCTCAGTGGTTAGCGATAACAGTTGTACTACTTGTCACAACGATGCCACTGCGTTCCACAAAAATGGTGCCTTCGATGAAGGTGGTAAAGCTTGTATTGCCTGCCATGACAACGGCATGGAACGTACTTCAGCTGCACTAGGCGCAGGTTTTGGTCCTATGGTACACAGCTGGCACTGGGGTAATGGTGCGAAAGTGGGTGAAGTCGTTGCTGACAAAGATGGCAACCGTGTAATCACAGCTAACAGCGCAAGTGTAATTGAAGCCTCTACTAGCTGCGTTGCCTGTCACGAAAAAGCGATTGATTTAGGTAAAGTGCCAAATCAATATATCCTTGAAAAACAAGGTAGCAACAAAATGACAAGCCCAGTCACCGCTAACTGTTATGCCTGCCACACTAGCGATTCAGCTAAGGCGCATATGGCAAGCAACGGTGGTGAAATCAGCATACCAAAGGTTGCTGACTGGTTTAAACAACCGACCTCTGAATCCTGTGCAGTATGTCATGACACAGGTAGAAGTTCTGGTATTGATAAATACCACAAGTTTACTCGCTAATTAATCATCTCATCATCGCGTGATTAAGAAGTAAGTAAAAAGCGGTACCTATTTTCCCTGCAAGGAAATAGCCAAAGGAGTCTCGCTAATGCGAGGCTCCTTTTTTACTTAGACATTACCCGATAACAAGCCATTTTCAGCCCTATTTAAGTTACTAACGTTACAGTCCTAAAAAAACAACAATTCAAAGGAAGTCACTCAATTATGCGTAAAAGTTTTATTGCCATCGCCATCGGCGCCACTCTCACCGCCGGATTCATGGCAGGTTGCAGCAGCACAGAAACTAAAGCACCTAACGTTATCTCGGTACCAACCCAAAACCCGCTGTTCCAAGCCAGTAACCTGCAATATCAAGCCCCTGATTTTAGCCTCATTAAGAATGAGCACTTCGCGCCAGCCCTAGAGCAAGGCATGGCAGAGCAGTACCAAGAAATTCTCGCAATAGCCAATAATCCGGCAGCAGCAACCTTCGATAATACGATAGTGGCTATGGAGAAAAGCGGCGCCCTACTCAACCGTGCATCAAGCGTGTTTTATAATTTAGCAGGGTCGAATAGCAATCCAGAACTGCGTAAAATCCAAGGCGAAATGGCGCCCAAAATGGCAGCCCACTCAGATAATATCAACTTAAACCCAACGCTATTTGCGCGTATTGAAGCCATCTATAACGACCGTACCAACATAGGGTTAACCCCAGAAGCCGTACGTTTGGTTGAGGTATATCACCAACGCTTTATCATGGCTGGCGCTAAACTTACCGATGAACAAAAAGTTAAAATCCGCGCGTTAAATGAAGAACAATCAACACTAACGAATGAGTTCTCTCAGCGTTTATTGCGCTTAACCAAAGAAATCGCCGTTCTGGTGGATTCAAAAAGTGAACTTGCTGGATTAACCGACGGTGAAATCACTTCAGCCGCGAACGATGCCAAAGCGGCAGGTCACGATGGCAAGTATCTGATTAACATCACCAACACCACTCGCCAACCTGTGTTGGCATCACTGGAAAACCGTGAGCTACGCCAGCATATTTGGGAAGCCTCAGCGAACCGTGGCTTAACTGGTGAAAACGAAACTGCGTCGCTGGTATCTCGTTTAGCGCAACTGCGCGCTGAGCGCGCCACCCTATTAGGTTATGAAAACTGGGCGAGTTATCGCCTAGCGCCGCAAATGGCCAAAACGCCAGAAGCGGTTTACAGTATGTTTGGCTCTATGGTGCCAGCCGTAGTCGCTAATACAGAGAAAGAAGCGGCCGATATTCAAGCTATGATCGACAAGACTGGCGGCAAATTTGAACTGGCGCCATGGGACTGGGAATTCTACGCCGAGAAAGTCCGCCAAGAAAAATACGCCCTCGATGCCAATAGCATCCGCCCATACTTCGAATTTAACCGTGTGCTCGAAGACGGCGTATTCTACACACTCAAAGAACTCTATGGCGTCACCTTAAAACCACGCCCAGATTTACCGGTTTACCATCCCGATGTGAAAGCCTACGAAATGTTTGATGCCGATGGCTCAAGCATGGCCATTTTCTACGCCGACTATTTTGCCCGTGAAGGTAAACGTGGTGGCGCTTGGATGAGTTCGTTCGTCGGTCAATCCTTCCTCGAAGGCACTAAACCTGTGGTCGTCAACGTGATGAACATAAAGAAAGCGCCCGAAGGTGAACCCACCTTCGTCAGCTATAACGAAGTCACTACTATGTTCCATGAAATGGGTCACGGCACCCACGGCATGTTTTCTAAAGTGACTTATCCAAGTCTGGCGGGCACCTCGGTTTCACGCGACTTTGTCGAATTCCCATCGACGTTTGAAGAAGATTGGGCCGCCCATCCAAAAGTGTTAGCGAACTACGCGAAACACTATGAAACGGGCAAACCCATTCCCGATGAACTGCTGCAAAAACTACTGAAATCTGGCAGCTTCAACCAAGGCTTTGACACTCTAGAATACATGGCCGCCGCATTAGTAGACATGGAATGGCATTCATTAAGCCCAGATACGCCGCTGCAAGATGTACCAACCTTTGAAGCCAATGCCCTGAAAAAGCACGGCTTAAACATTAGTGCCGTACCTCCGCGTTATAAGTCGACCTATTTTGCCCATGCCTTCCCCGGCGGTTACTCGGCAAGTTATTACGCTTATATGTGGAGTGAGATTTTAGCGGCGGATGCGTTTGCCTATGTACAAACCCAAGGCGGGCTCAATCGTGAAATCGGCATGAAGTACCGCAAAACGATCCGTGAAGTGGGTAATAGCATAGCGCCAATGGACGCCTACAAAAACTTCCGCGGACAAGAGCCAACCACGGAAGGCTTACTTAAACGCCGCGGTCTAGATCAAGCACGCTAAGCTAAGAGTTGGTAGCCTTAATGCGGTAGGCTAAAGATAAAGACAAACTCAGCCTTAACCAAAAAAATCAGCCAGCATAATGCTGGCTGATTTATTTTGACTTATTTGACGTGAACGTTTGCAGTGAAAGGTTTCAATTAACGTCTAGCTAATTGCGCCTTTAGATTTGATTTTAAGTACGATAATACTGATCACAAATGCCACACTACAAGCAACTAAACCCGCGACAACAGACTCGGTAAATCCAAGTGCCACATAACCCACTAAGCTAATAAACGCCGCAATGAGTGCATAAGGTAGCTGGGTTACCACATGGTCGATGTGGTGGCAACTGGCGCCCGTAGACGACAAGATAGTCGTGTCGGAAATTGGCGAGCAATGATCGCCAAATACAGCACCCGCCAGCACAGAGGCAAGCATAGGCAACATCATGCCAGTGTGACTTCCCATCGCCATATCAGCAGCAATCGGCAACATGATCCCGAACGTACCCCAGCTAGTACCGGTTGAGAACGCGGTAATACCTGCTAGCACAAACATTAAGGCGGGTAAAAACGCGAACGGAATATTTCCTGTTGCTAAACTCGCCATAAACTTACCGGTTTCGAGTTGACCAATCACACCTGCGATTGTCCAAGCAAATAACAGGATGTAAATCGCCGGCAGCATAGAGCGAGCGCCCTGCACTATACCTTTGACTATCATCAATTTCTCAACGCCTTGCACTAAATTCAATATCAGCGAAACCGCTAGACCAATTAATGCACCAAAGAAAAGTGATGAACTGACATCGGTTTTCTCAAAAGCAGAAATAATATTAAATTCAATCCCTTCCGCCGCGAGTACTTGAGCGCCACTGTTAATCATGAAATAGAGGGTTGCAAATACCAACACGGTAATCGGCAGGAACAAACCTAAAATCTTACCGGTTTCGGCTTCAGGTAAATCCGCGTTCGCCCCAGGCGGTAATCCTTTAGACTCATCGTATAAATTACCACGTTGGGCATTGAGCTCATGCTCACGCATTGGCCCAACATCTAATCCCATAAAGACAACAAAAAGTAATAATAACAAGGAGAAGATTGCGTAAAAGTTCATCGGGATCATTTGAATAAAAATACTCAAATGACCCGTATCAGCAAAACCATGGGCAGTTAATATCCCGCCAATGAGTGCGATAATATAAGCGCCCCAGCTCGAAACTGGAGATATAACGCACACAGGCGCCGCAGTAGAATCTAATAAATAAGCTAACTTAGCGCGGGAAACATAATAACGATCGGTAACAGGTCGAGCGACCGAACCAACAACTAAACTATTGAAATAATCATCAATAAAAACTACGCAACCTAAAAACATGGTCAATAGTTTAGCGTCACGTTTATTACGTATATGTAAACGAGCCCAATCGGCAAAAGCCCGCGCGCTGCCACTTACGGTAATTAACGCAGTGATCATTCCCAGTACAATTAAGAAACCGAGAATATATAAGTTCCACGAATTTAGACCTTTATCAGTCCAAAAAAGCCCTTTAACGCCATTAAATACAAACTCACCCGTTGCTAAAGGTGAAAATTGATTGAGCAATAAAGCACCAATTAAAATACCTAACCCCAAAGAAAGCAGTACACGGCGAGTCAAGATCGCCAACACGATAGCCACCGCAGGCGGCAACAAGGAAAGTGCCGAATCGGCATAATTCATAACAGTCATTGATTATTATCTTCGTTAAATACGAATGGAGGGCGACTGAACTGGTGGGAAAAGGCAATAGATACCCAAGGTCACCTGTCCTATCAGTAGCGCTCCATAGTAACTATTCCCAATATCCATATCGGAAAATACTATGGCAGTGCTGCACCTATTAGGTACAACCCCAGCAGTTGATCGTGATAAATCGAACCACTTCGGCACCAAATCCTTTCGCAATCGATCAACGGAATCACCCTACTGATCACTACTAATATTTGGCGCGCCTCTACTTCTAAGAACGCCCTTGCACGGGCGTGAGGCACATAAAAACATAAGCGGCTTAGCAGATGCTACCGCAAAGCCACTTAATGTGACCTAGATCACAGATAAAATCAACTGAGACTTGTAATCAGCTCAGGAACCGCCTCAAACAGATCTGCAACGAGTCCATAATCGGCAACTTGAAAAATCGGCGCTTCAGGATCTTTGTTGATTGCAACGATGACTTTAGCGTCTTTCATGCCGGCTAAATGTTGAATCGCGCCAGAAATACCGACGGCAATATACAAGTTTGGCGCAACGATTTTACCGGTTTGACCCACTTGTAAATCGTTAGGCACAAAACCTGCGTCAACTGCAGCGCGTGATGCGCCAACTGCTGCGCCGAGCTTATCAGCAAGTTGCTCCAACATGCCGAAGTTTTCACCACTGCCCATGCCTCGGCCACCAGATACGATAATGCCAGCATTGCCTAACTCTGGACGGGCAGAAACTGTCAGCGATTGAGAAACAAACTGAGTTCTCGCTTCAAACACTTTATCGAGTGTCGTCACAGCCGCACTGTTACCTTCTGGCGCAGCGTCAAACGCACTGGCGCGCACTGTCATCACTTTAATGGAATCATGGCTTTGCACTGTCGCTAAGGCGTTACCCGCATACACAGGGCGCACAAAGGTATCGGCATTGACAACAGTAATGACTTCTGAGATTTGCGCGACATCTAATAATGCCGCCACGCGCGGAAGCGTGTCCTTACCTAAACTTGAAGCCGAGGCCAGAATGTGACCATAGTTTGGCGCTAAGTCCGCCAGCAATTTGGCAAAATTTTCCGCTAAATGCGCTTCATACACGCTGGCATCGGCAACGAGTACTTGGCTAACGCCTTGTAGTGCCTGCGCCGCTTGGACAACCGCGCCACATTGGTGACCCGCAACCAAGACATGTACTTCATCGCCTATGGCACGGGCGGCGGTAACAATTTTTGCAGTATCGAGTTTCAATGCAGCATTATCATGTTCAGCTAATACTAAAATGGCCATTTAGATCACCTTCGCTTCATTTTTTAACTTTTCAACTAGCTCAGCTACCGACGCTACCATGATGCCCGCTTTACGTTCAGCTGGCGGAGTGACCTTCACAATCGTTTGGTGACTCTTTAACGTCACACCTAAGTCTGCCACAGTAAATACTTCTAATGGCTTACGCTTGGCTTTCATTATGTTAGGCAGTGAAGCGTAACGGGGTTCGTTCAAACGTAAATCGGCGGTCACAACAGCAGGTAAAGGCAGTTTAAGAGTTTGCATGCCGCCGTCAATTTCACGGGTGACTTGTAATGTATTCGCTTCTAATTTGATTTCTGAAGCAAAGGTCGCCTGTGGCATATCCATTAACGCGGCAAACATTTGGCCAGTTTGGTTATTATCACCATCGATGGATTGCTTACCAAAAATCACCAGCTCTGCTTGTTCTTTGTCTTGTACCGCTTTGAGCAATTTGGCGATAGACACTGGCACGAGATCTTCTTCAGTATCGATATGAATTGCACGATCTGCGCCTAATGCAAGCGCGGTACGCAGTTGTTCTTGCACGGCTTTATTACCAATACTGACAACAACCACTTCAGTAGCGCTACCCGCTTCTTTTAAACGAACCGCTTCTTCTACTGCGATTTCACAAAAAGGGTTCAACGCCATTTTTAGATTTGCAGTGTCAACACTTGTATTGTCAGCTTTGACCCTGACCTTCACATTGGCATCAACAACGCGCTTAACGGGCACCAATACTTTCATAGGGTTTCCTTCCTACACTTTCATGTACATGGACAAAACATTGGTTAATACCAATGCAGGATAGAGCAACTTTACGTCCTGTTAACGTTAACGTCAACCAAAGTCAAACGCCTGTTTGTATTTTTTAATCCGCTGCAACGGCCACTTTTTTGGACACTTATTTGAGGGAATAAGAAAAGTTCAAAAAATAAATAATATTTAATTTCCTTAAAACGCATAATTTTATTTGATTCGAGCTATATTAGTTTCTATCATTTAGGTGTTGTTCACCATTATCCTGTATTAAAAATAGAGTGGGACGAAAATAGATATGAGCGAATTTTTAGAGATATTAACTCACGGCCGTCGTTTTAAAGCTGCAGTAAAAGAACTTAGCGTTGAAGAGTTACGTGATTTAGCCGACAAATTAGATAAAATTTTAGTAGAACGCGAGTCTATGGCTGAGGAAGAAGAACAAGCCATGGCAGCTCGTAATGCTAAGATTGAAGAAATCCGTCAACAAATGGAAGCCGTTGGTTTATCAATTGATGACTTAGGTGGCGTAGCTGTTAAAGCTGCTGCAAAGAAACGCGCTCCTCGTCCAGCCAAATACCAAATTGAAGTTGACGGTGAAATGGTTCAATGGACTGGCCAAGGCCGTATGCCTACCGTATTTAAGAACGAGATCAACAAAGGTCGTTCTATGGAAGATTTCTTAATCTAATCCAACCAAGTGTGATGGCGCTAATTGCCAACACCAGTTTGCATAAAAGCTCGCATTAATTGCGAGCTTTTTTATATCCATCAATCGTTTCAAACTTAAACGACAGCCGTTAATTCCGCACCTCACTCCCGCTCAAATTACGTTACAATTCAGCCTTAGTATTTACATCTGCTTTCAGTTACTCTTTGTTCACCCTCACTCGATTGAATAAAATAATGCAGATAAACAATAAGATAATGATAAGCTGCAGCATAATCGCTAGCTTAGTATCACAAACAACATTTGCCCAACTCAATACTGGAACAACATCCAGTAAACTCACTGCATTTACCCATGCTGAATTAATTATTGCACCGGGAAAGCGTTTAAGCGATGCCACTTTATTAATTGAAAATAATCGAATTAAAGCCATTATTGAGCACAACGACATTCCCGCTGGCGCATTTAGAATCGATTTGAGTGGTTATACAATTTATCCCGGATTTATCGATCCTTTTACCGATTATGGGATTGAATTCGAATATCCCAAACTTAAGCTCACTCGCCCCGTCTATGATATAAAGCGTATCGGTGGTAATGCGGAAAATGGTGCAATTCATTCTGAAAAAGAATGGTTTAATTACGTTTACCCCAATAAAGAACGCGCAAAAGAGTGGATTAATAATGGTTTCACCAGTGTGCAAAGTAGCAAACTCGACGGTATCTTCCGTGGAACGGGTGTCAGCCTTTCATTAGCAGACAAAACGGCTAATGAAGTGATTTATCGCGCCCGCAGTCAACCTTTTATGGCATTTGATAAAGGTTCGTCTGAACAAGATTATCCCTCATCATTAATGGGTAGCATTGCACTTATTAGGCAAACCTTTGCCGATGCAAATTGGTATAACCAAAATAAAAACAAACCTGCCAATGGCGCAATAAACAATCAAGTCGAATTTAATATCGCCTTTGAGCGTTTAGATAATTTAGCCGATAAGCAAATTATCTTTGAAACCAACAATCTCAACGACCAATTACGTGCAGCCCATTTACTCAAAGAACATAAACTGCCAGCCAACCTACTTGGTAATGGTCAAGAATACTCACGCATCAATGAGTTAAAGGCGCTGAACTATCCGTTGATCTTGCCTTTAAACTATCCGCAGGCGCCCGATGTCGGCACAGATGACGCTGATCGTGAAGTATCACTGGCGGATTTAAGACAGTGGGAACGTGCACCAACCAACCAACCCTGCGGCGGTAGCTAACGCAGGTATCCCCTTTGCGTTAACGCAGTTTGGGATTAAGACCGATGCCTTCTGGCCGCGCCTACGCCAAGCCATTGCCCAAGGTTTAAGTGAAGAAAACGCTCTCGCGGCACTCACCACCCAAGCCGCAGAGATGACAGGCACCGCCGACTTTACCGGTAAACTCGCGCCCGGTTATATGGCTGACTTTGTTATCACTAAAGGCAATATCTTTAAAGATGGCCAGATCTACAGTGTTTGGTTGCAAGGTCAGGAGCAAAGTCTGCGCTCACTTCCCCAAGCACGATTACTGGGAGATTACCAATTAAGCCTCAATAACCTCACGCTAGATTTATCGCTACATGATGAAAGTAAAAGTGATAAACCCAACATCCAAGGCAATTTAAGCAGTGGCGAACAAAGTATCTCACTCACTCAACTTAAGTTAGATGATAACGGAAGATTGAGCTTTACTGCCGATTTGAGCGCCGCAGGCATTAACGGCCTTAGCCGCTTTACGCTGTGGATGGCCGATGACGGCATTCAAGGTCGTATGGTCGATGCAAAAAGTCGCACTACAAATGTTGCCGGTGTCGCTTTAACTCAAACTGCAAAGCGCAAAAATGCAGACCAAGCAAGCAATCAAGCTCCCAAGAATGAAGCCAACACGAGCCTAGTGAGTCACCTCACCTTCCCTAACGTCGCTTACGGACTGAGAGAAGCCCCTAATGTTGAGAAGCTGCACATCAAGAATGCCACCCTGTGGACATCAGATAAACAAGGTATTCTCGAACATGCTGATCTCTTGATGGCCAATGGCCGCATCGAAAAAATTGGCCAACAATTAAGTACGCCATCAGGTTATCAAGTCCTCGATGCAACAGGTAAACACCTCACCGCTGGCATAGTCGATGAACACTCGCATATCGCCATTAATGGCGGTACTAACGAAGGAACAGACGCAGTAACCTCTGAAGTACGCATTGGCGATATTATTAATCCCGACGATATTTCAATCTATCGTGCCTTAGCGGGCGGCGTCACCAGCGCGCAATTACTCCACGGTAGCGCCAACCCTATCGGTGGACAATCACAACTGATCAAAATGAAATGGGGCGAGTCGGCCGAACAACTCAAATTTACTAACGCGCCCGCCAGTATCAAATTTGCTTTAGGTGAAAACGTCAAACAGAGTAACTGGGGTGAGAAATTTGTTCAGCGCTTCCCCCAGACTCGCATGGGAGTAAAAGCGTTATTTGAAGAAACCTTCGACGCTGCTATCGCCTATGAAAAGGCGTTAAAAACCTATGATAATCTGCGCTCCAGCGATAAAAAGAAAACCGTCGCTCCGCGCCCAAGTTACCGTCTGCAAGCAGTGGCCGAAGTATTAAACCAGCAACGCGACGTACATATTCATTCCTATGTGCAGTCAGAAATCCTGATGTTTATCCGCTTAGCCGAGGCCTATCACTTTAAAGTACAAACCTTTACCCATGTGCTCGAAGGTTACAAAGTGGCGAGTGAACTGGCTGCCCATGGTGCTGGCGCATCGACCTTTGCCGATTGGTGGGCCTATAAGTTTGAGGTGTATGATGCGATTCCGCAAAACGCGTGTCTGATGCAAAACAAGGGGGTGATCACCAGCATTAACTCAGACGATTATGAAATGCAGCGCAGACTCAACCAAGAAGCGGCTAAGTCTATGATGTATTGCAATATGTCGAAGGAAGATGCTTGGAACATGGTCACTATTAATCCAGCCAAACAATTAAGAGTCGATGAATTTGTGGGTTCACTTACTCCAGGAAAAATGGCCGATATCGTACTCTGGAACGCAGAGCCACTGTCTATTTACGCCAAAGTGACGCAGGCATGGGTTGAAGGAAAACGCTATTTTGACCGCGACCAAGACCAAGTTGCCCAACAAGCTGTGGTGAACGAGCGCGCCGCACTTATCCAAAAAATTCTCAGCAGTGATGACCAAACTAAAGCGGGTGAAAAAATCACGCCACTCAACGAGCCACAGTGGCACTGCGACACCCACTATCAGGCATGGGGCCACGCTCATGAGGGAGCCAAATAATGCAACATTTATCTAAAACCGTTTTGTTTGTGGCGCTACTCGGCGCAATTTGCACCACGCAGGCCCCAGTTATGGCCAATGATATCGTACCTACGCCTAAACAAAGCCGCAGCGTACTGATTAAAAACGCCACTGTGCACACAGTCAGTCAAGGCGTGCTCAGCAACACAGACGTCTTAATTGAAAATGGCAAGATCACGGCCGTTGGGCCTCAACTGACCAGCCAAATCAACAATGCAACCACAGAAAGCAGTGACACTCAAATCGTCGATGCCAGCGGTAAACACTTGTATCCGGGCTTAATTGCCCTCGATACCAGCTTAGGTTTGGTTGAAATTGAAATGAGCCGCCCAACGGTTGATAACGCCGAGGTAGGTTATATCAATCCGCAGATCAGCACGGCCACAGCTTACAATCCGGATTCGGAGCTCATCCCGACCATACGTTACAACGGCATTACCCACGCGCAAATCGTCCCAAGCGGTGATGGGTTAGCTGGACAATCGGTACTGGTGGATCTCGATGCATGGACGATTGAAGATGCGATGACACCAAGTGCTGGACAGTTCCATGTCTATTGGCCGCAAATCAAACGCATGCCAGAAGATGAAAAAGAGAAAGCCAAGGCCATCGAGAAAAATCAGCAGGCGATCGACAAGCTCAATATCGCCTTTGAAGATGGCTATCGCTATTTCTTAAGTGATAAGGCCAACGGCAAAGACAAAAACCAGGATGAAGATCCACAGTCCGCGACCAACAACCTACGCTGGCAGGCCATGTTACCGCTATACCAAGGCAAAGCGACACTGTTTGCCCATGCCAATAGTGTTGGCCAAATTGAGCAAGTGATCGCCTTGACGAAAAAATACCAATTCAAACTGGTAATTGTCGGCGGATACGATGCATGGCGTTTGGACTCAAGCCTAAGGGAAGTTAAGGCTGGAGTCATTTACCCTCATACCTTGAGTCTGCCTAAACGTAAAGATGAGCCAGTCGATTTACCCTTTAAGATCCCATCTTTACTCGCCAATGCAGGTATACCCTTCGCCCTTGGGTTCTCATCGGACTGGAATAGCCGTAACCTCCCCTACGCCGCAGGTTACAGCGCCGCTTATGGTTTAACGCCTGAACAAGCACTGAAATCCATCACCTTAGATGCCGCAAAGTTGCTAGGTGTGGAGGATTTAGGTGCGATAGCGGTGGGATACCAAGGCAGTGTCGTGCTGTCAGAGGGGGACATTCTCGACCCTATGACCAATAAAATTGAGGCTATCTGGATTGAAGGGCGGCAGATAGATCTGAATAATCGCCATCAGCAGCTTTATCAAAAGTACCTTAAGCGGTAGAATTTACTCAGATAATAATATCGCATCGGCGCAGCCTACCAAGGCTGCGCAGTTTTCTCCTCAACCTCAGGTCAAACCATGAAAATTATCCTCTCAAGTGCATTAGTGCTCCTGCTCAGTGCCTGTGCAAGCGACTACAGTTTTAACAGTAATTTGGACAGTGAGGCGATTAATGATTATTTCAAGGCATCCGATGTCATCCTTTATGAAGGCGATACCTTGCCGAAAGGTCATTATGAATTAAAAGGATTGGTCGAAGGTGAGTCCTGTCAGGCCGATGCTAACGGTGCGCCCGCGTCGCTTGCCGATGCCAGAACCGAAGCCCGTCGCAATGCGGCAGATAAAGGGGCTAACGGCATTATCATCAAGCAATGTGTCATATTTGAAGAAGCTGCCCAAGGTTGTATCAGCCGCGCATTATGCGTTGGTCAAGCAGTAAAAACGGCTACAACAGAGTAAGCCTCACGCATATTAAAAAGCATACTGCTCGCAGCGTGATCCTATAGTGTTCTAAGATTGCCCCTATCAACCGCTTAATGGCTAACGCTTCATGACCAATGCTGCATTATTAGCGCTCAAAGATGGGCCTTAATGATGAGCTTAGAATGATGAACTTAGGCGGTTGTTATACTTACCCTTTAGGTAATTTTTTGCATGACATTTACCAACCAAATTATCGCAGTGGCAACATGCCGCACGCCCTATAAACAAAAATTTGGCATTCCAAGACAACCCGGACTTGTTGAAGCGCGCGGTTATGTCGAACTCGAACCCCATGTGAATCATATCGATGCGGTGCGTGGCATAGAGCAATATTCACATCTCTGGTTACTGTTTTGCTTCCATGAGAATCTTGCCCAAGGTTGGAAAACCACAGTGCGCCCGCCGCGTTTAGGCGGCAATGAAAAACTCGGCGTGTTCGCCACTCGCTCCACTTTTCGCCCCAATGGTATAGGCCAATCTGTGGTGAAACTGCACGGCGTAGTGCAGCGCAAGGGCAAAGTGTGCCTCGAAATTTCCGGTATGGATCTGCTCGATGGCACACCGATAATTGATATTAAACCTTACATTCCTTTCTCAGATTCCATTACCGATGCTGTCGGCGGCATTGCCCAAGACGCGCCTAAACAGATTTCAGTGGTGTATTCTGACCATGCCAAGACGCAGATTGAGCGTTACACCCTGCAGGAAACCTACACAGATTTAGCCGTACTTATCCGCGGTGTGCTCGGCCAAGATCCACGTCCCGCCTACAAAAAAGCCAAGGACGATCCTAAGTTATACCAAGTCGCCCTCTATGATTTAGATGTGTTCTGGCACATGGCGGTCGATGATAATGACCAAGAATACATCTTAGTATTAGAACTCAAACCGGGGAAATGTGGCTAAATGTCTGCGCCAACGCCTACATCAAAACCTGATTATCAAAGCCAGCATAAAAAGCGGCTCTCTTGGATGCCGTGGCTGTATTTTTCCTTAAAAGAGAAACATTTAATCTGGGCTAAACCTTGGCAAGACGATATTCAAGCAAAACTTTGTGCCCTCGAAACCATCAACATCGGCGAGCAATGCTTTATCGCCCCCGAGGCGCAGTTATTCGCCGAACCCAATCGTGATATCCGCATGGGTAATCGCTGCATGATCGCCGCCGACTGTTTCTTACATGGGCCTATCAGACTAGGGGACGAAGTGGCGATTAATCATGGCTGCTCCTTCGATGGCGGCAGGGTCGGGATTCAGATAGGCAATCAAACCCGCATCGCCAATAATGTCACCCTTTACGCCTTTAACCATGGCATGGCGCCAGATACTCCCATATATCAACAAGCCGCCAACTCCAAAGGCATTATTATTGGCCAAGATGTGTGGATTGGCGCTCAGGCAGGCATAGTCGATGGTGTGACCATTGGCGATCACGCTGTGGTGGGTATGGGCAGCATAGTGACGAAAGATGTGCCCGACTGGGCGATAGTGGCAGGCAACCCCGCCAAAGTGATTGGTGATAGACGGGATAAGTAAGCAGTAAGGATTATCTTGATACTAGCAGTGACGAAGTCACTCTATAATAGCGCAGCGCTCTTCCTTGCGTTATCCGTTATCCGTTATCCGTTATCCGTTATCCGTTATCCAGCATCAAAAAATGCTATTTATCTCCCAGCTAGTTGAATTTAACCTAAATCCCTAGGTGACATCACCAAAGCAGGTGATAAAATGGCGACCATTCAACTCAAATTTGGACATCGGTAATGCGCGTCAGCAAGTACCTGCTATCAACACAGAAAGAAACTCCTGCCAACGCAGAGGTCATTAGTCATCAATTAATGTTACGTGCGGGCATGATCCGTCGTAATGCGTCGGGCCTTTATAGCTACCTCCCCACGGGCTTACGCGTATTGCGTAAAGTCGAAGCCATTGTTCGTGAGGAAATGAACAAAGCCGGTGCAATTGAAATTCTAATGCCTATGGTGCAACCGGCAGACTTGTGGGTAGAAACAGGTCGTTGGGAAAAGTTTGGCCCCGAGCTGCTGCGCTTTAAAGATCGCCACAATCGCGACTTCGTACTGGGGCCAACCCACGAAGAAGTGATCACAGATCTCATTCGTAAAGAAGTCAGCTCATACAAGCAATTACCGCTGAATCTTTACCAAATTCAAACCAAATTCCGTGACGAAGTTCGCCCACGTTTTGGCATGATGCGCTCACGTGAATTCTTGATGAAAGACGCCTACTCTTTCCACCTTGACGTCGATACCATGAATGAAACCTATGAGGCTATGTACACAGCCTATAGCAACATTCTATCGCGCATGGGCTTAGCTTTCCGCCCAGTTTTAGCTGATACGGGTTCAATCGGTGGCAGCATGTCACACGAGTTCCATGTTCTAGCACAAAGCGGTGAAGATTTAATTGCTTACTCAACGGGCAGCGATTATGCCGCTAACATTGAGAAAGCCGAATCACCTATGCCAACTGAACCACGCGGCGCAGCCACTGAAGCATTGCGTTTAGTCGATACCCCAAATGCGAAGACCATTGCAGAATTAGTTGAGCAGTTTGGTTTGGATATCACTAAAACAGTCAAAACCTTAATCGTAATGGGTGCGACAGAAGCGACGCCTTTAGTGGCACTGATTGTTCGTGGCGACCATGAACTCAACGAAGTCAAGGCTGACAAGTTAGACTTAGTCGCATCACCATTGGAAATGGCGCCAGAAGCGCTGATCCGTGACGCCATTGGCGCAGGTCCTGGTTCACTTGGCCCTATCGGTCTTAAAATCCCTATAGTTATCGATCACAGCGTTAGCGTAATGAGCGATTTTGCCGCCGGTGCTAACGTTGATGACCAACACTATTTTGGTATCAACTGGGAACGCGATCTGCCGACAGCGCAAGTTGCCGACATCCGTAACGTAGTCGAAGGCGAGCCAACACCTGATGGTTCAGGCACTTATGCTATGGCACGCGGTATCGAAGTGGGCCATATTTTCCAACTGGGCACTAACTATTCTAAATCGATGAACGCGACTGTACTTGACGAAAATGGCAAGTCACAGGTGCTACTAATGGGTTGTTACGGTGTCGGCGTGAGCCGTATCGTGGCAGCAGCCATCGAACAAAACTTCGATGACCGTGGCATCATTTGGCCAGAAGCAATTGCACCATTTAGCGTGGGCATTCTGCCAATGAACATGCACAAGTCGCACCGCGTCACCGATATCGCCGAGCAGTTATACAAAGACTTAAACGAAGCGGGTATCGAAGTGTTATTGGATGATCGTAAAGAGCGTCCAGGCGTGATGTTCGCCGATATGGAACTGATTGGTATCCCACATACTGTGGTGATTGGCGATCGCAATATCGATGCGGGCGTATTTGAATACAAAAACCGCCGCACAGGTGAGAAACAAGATATTCCGTTCGATCAACTTGTTGATTTTCTGAAAAATGCGGTTAAAAGCTAACGCTTAATGTTACTCAGATAAGCATGAAAAAACGCACTTAAGATTAAGTGCGTTTTTTATTGTCATTGAAAAGTCTATTTTAACGATCGTGAATATCAGTACATCATCATTGGCTAAAACAGGGCAAACTCGGCTCATAGGTCTAGTTTAAATCAAAAAAGGCTTTAAGCTCATTCATTTGCTCCATTGCATCTTTATACCCTAAATCGATTAACGCACTGGTATAGGATTTTTCAAACAATAAGTAAGACACAATACTCGAATCTGACTGGCGATTAATGCCGGTAAAACCAAGTAAAACCCTTATTGCCCAAGGCATATCGTCATAAAACCGCGCGGCAAGCTTACTTAAGTCTTCACTCGGTTTGATAACTAAGGTTTTTATAGGCTGTAACGTCAGTTTTTTACGGCTTTCCTCGGGGATCTGCGCCAAGGTATTATTGATCCGCTCTAATCTTTCAAGATCGCTATTAAGGGTATCTGAAAAGATAGTATCAAGTAGATGACCTGCAATAGTGGCTGTTTTTGGGTGGTATTCCAATTCCATCGGAAAGTGCTTATGCGGGCTATCTAAGTTAATCACTAATAGTTTTTTGGCACCTAAGTGGATAGGACTTGATAATGGTGCAAGTTGGTGAACCGAACCATCACCATAATAAGCCTGATTGAGCTTAATGGATGGAAACACCATAGGAATCGCTGAACTCGCTAACAAATGCTCAGTATTGAGCATCATACGTTGACCACTACGTCTTGCTCTTGTCCAATTATCAATATCCCGAGAGGCTTGAAAGAACGTCACTGAACGGGAATTGTTATAACAGGATGTATCCACACTCAGCGCAGTCAGTGAGCCACTGCGTATATTACGGTCAATCCGTTTGAAATCGATAAGTTCGTTAAGCAGTTTTCTTAAGGGATCATTATCAAGCAAACTACCCGCATCCGTATTCACTTTATCATCCTGCATTCCTTTAAGTGCCATTTTTGCTAAATGGCTCAATACCCCAAAAATAGAGGCACGATAAACTTTTCGAGTTTCAAAATGGCGCCAGACCCATTCCAGTTTTCTCACTCCAAGGTGAAAGCAAGATGCATGGGTCGCAATCGCAGTACCATTAATGGCTCCAGCGGATGTTCCGCAAATGATTTTAAAGGGAATACCATGGTTGCGTGGATAAAGCTGAACGAGTGCCTTTAACACGCCTACTTGATAGGCGGCTCGAGCACCACCGCCGCCGAGAACTAATGCTGTAGATGTTGGCAATGTACAGGCCCAATTAATTGTTTTAATAATTTATTAAAGCAATGCATATCGCTAAAAAGCAAGTCCGAGCACTTGATCCTTAGAGAATTTATGCAATTTTAAAGTTTTGGAAACAAATAATGTTGTTATAGAAACGAAGATCGAATAAATAACAATCCACAGCTACTTGTGCCTAACCTCAGCTCGAGAGTCTGAAAATCTCATACTAAAACATTGACAGTGCAGCATATACGGCTAGGACTTTGTACTGAAGAATCCCCTGATGATTTACAAATAAATCATCAAATTAGAGTGGAAGCGCATCTTGTTGCATGATCAAATGGTTTCGCTAAAAACTACACTTGGACAACAAGATGCGCGAAGCCAATATCCTACAACATTCTTTACACCAATACTGCCCAGAACTTCACCTAAAACGATTAAACAGCTTGATGCTGGCCTCTAAGGCACTGATTGAATGTAAGACACTGACCTTGACTGAGTTAGGTCGAA
>NZ_JAKKRK010000046.1:0-44896 GCF_025654545.1 Shewanella sp. SM20
CGACCTAACTCAGTCAAGGTCAGTGTCTTACATTCAATCAGTGCCTTAGAGGCCAGCATCAAGCTGTTTAATCGTTTTAGGTGAAGTTCTGGGCAGTATTGGTGTAAAGAATGTTGTAGGATATTGGCTTCGCGCATCTTGTTGTCCAAGTGTAGTTTTTAGCGAAACCATTTGATCATGCAACAAGATGCGCTTCCACTCTAATTTGATGATTTATTTGTAAATCATCAGGGGATTCTTCAGTACTAAGCCTCTTTGTTCAATAAAAAAGTTTTCTTTTTGCATTCAGCTTCCTTTCATCCCTATAGCGTTGATATTCGCAAACAACGCCAAAAGAGGTGATATGTATTGGCTGTAGTGGCACACCGACATATAGTCACACTGCAGTGGCCTCATAGTAGATGTTTATGGATTCAAAGGATAACCACTTGTAATTAATCCTCGAAAGTATTCATGATTTTATTTTTAACATCTATAATATGGCTCAGTAAATCGTCTACGGAGCTCTAACTTTGTAATATCCTTTAATTGATTAATAAGTCCCAACTTTGTATCTGAAGTCAAATCCTGAATTGCTATTCGCTTTTGTTTGTCTGAAAAGCATTCAGATGATGTAACATACTTCAATAATAGTTCATTATTAAATTCACACTTATTCAATAATGGGAAATACTCAGCTGCATATATTATAGTTTTGTTAGCTATACACGAGTTGTACTGACAGTTTGAACAATTACTTATTTTATTTTTATAAATACTAATTTTAATAGATTTTTTATTCTCCCAACCAACAAAAAAAGTATATAACGCCGAAATTTTCATTACTTCAAAATAACTGTAATGCTGTTCCTCTTTTATAGTATCAAATACATGCTGAAGAATATGGGGTTGCCTTAATAAATCATGACTCATGACCTTATACCCATAAGCTTTTTCAGGAAAAAGACCAACCCTATATGACAAATGTTGATACATTGAGATAGCCATGCATGGTGCGAAATGTTCTCTTTTAAATTGAGTGGATTTTCGCTGTTTTTTGCAATAACTTCCTCTTTGGGGAGTTGATTTAATTTTATGTATTTTAGCTAAAACTTTTAAGCATCTCGAATAATTAGTTGCATTTATTTGAACCAAAACCTCATTATGTCTCTTGCACTCAGCCTCCTTTAACCAGCTATTTTTAAAATAAAAAAAACCTAACTTTTTAAGTTGTTCAGAAATACAAAATTGACAATATCTTATGGGAAAATCACCTCTTCTAGATGAAATTTGAGGTTCATCGGTAAAAAAATATCTCAGCTCAGAAGCTCCCATTTGTGATAGTGTGAACATATCGCGTTCATTACTAAAAAAACTAATTTTTTTAAGTAGTTCATAAAACAGGCTATCTTGCACAGGTTGATAGAATTGTAATGTGCTTTTTAAAATTGAAGGAGAACAATCCCAAAGTCCTTTTATGGTGATTATATTTGTGAAATTTGAAACGCCATTTACAATATGAGTTCTGAAAATCAAACTGTAAATAGATTCATCTTTTTGAATTGTAATCAATTACCCCCCCACTTATATATACGCGTATACAATCAAACGTACACATTCTGCCCTTGCCCTGGATACTTCTCATAAATATGCATATAAATATCCGAACAGGTTTTAGGCCACAATTCATCATCAAAACTGTCAGGTAACACATCCAGTTTATCTTCAATAAAGTTTCGAACCCTAGCCTTTGTGCGCTGTTTTTTTCGCCAATCAATGACTAAAATTTCTTTCATATTATTAACCAACTCTTTAGCGATTTGCTTTACCTCATTTCTCTCCTTTTCATTGAGAGGTACAACCATACTCATCAAATCAAATACGGCCAACTCTTCTTCACTTAGACCTTCTCGCACAGTCCGTTTATCTTCATGATCAAGATCTTGGATGTAATTTTTAAGCTCATTAAAGAACTCTTCAGCACTATATGCACCTAAATTATATTGTTCGATTAACTCGAGAAACTTCTGGTGTAAATCTTGTCTGGACTTATTTTTTAACATCATCACTTGGAGCTTACGTTCAATGATATTTTTCAAACGCTCAGCATCTGATTGTTTTGGTTTCTTAATTTTATTAACCATCTCAGCCAAGGCATCGAAATCTATACCCGCAATATTGATAGGCTCCGGTAAATTACTTTTTATCTGAATAGTTGTTATAGCATCATCAAGCAATTCATTTACTTGATGCCTAACGACATCTAGGACATCTTCATCATCAATTGTCAGGCCCGATTTAAGTCGCATTTGAGCATAAATAATATTGATAGCAATTCTATGAGGTACAAAAGCGTTCGCATTGTCATCTGGCAGTATGGCTTTAAAAATTCTGTTTATCTGCCTTAAAAATGCCGTAAATTCATCTTTAATATCGGGGTTAAGCAGTATTTCACTCGCATCGTCTAACATCTGCAGCTTAGTAAACCCCTCAGAAGGCGCAGAAATTATCGACTCGATGTCTATATCCTGTTTGCTCAAAAAAGCTTTTAGCTCTCCAATAGCAACCGCTAATGCATGCACAAGCTCACTCTTATCTCTTGCTGGGCTATCAATATGATAGCCCGCTCCAGGCTCAGAAACTTGTCCTCCGCCATACAAACCTAAGGCTAGCTGAAGGGCACTAAAGATATTGATATAATCTACAATTTGCCCCGCACTTTTACCTGGATAAACTCGGTTTGCTCGAGCTATTGTTTGCATTAGTGTATGACTTTTTAATGGTTTATCTAAATACAGTGTTGATACTGATGGCGCATCAAACCCTGTAAGCCACATAGCACAAACGAACACAATTCGTAGACTATCTTCGGGATCTTTAAACCTTTCATCTAGCTTTTCATTCAAATAACGTTCTCGATGAAAACGATAATCTAAGCCTTTTTTAGATAGTCTCGCTTCATCATTTTGACCTCCTGACACAACAACAGCCATGTCTATCGTTTCCATGTGCTCAATCTGAAAATGAAACTTAGCTAACCTGCTACCTTTGGCGTACTTAGCCTGAGTTTTTAAACTTACTAACTTATCTTTCCATGCTTTCTGGACTTTATCGAACATTTTAATTGCAGTCGCTTTATCAATAGATACCACCATAGCCTTGCCTAAGCGGCCATCACTAAAGGGCGAACGATTAATATAATGTTCAACTAAATCTTTTGCGATTGTTTCTAAACGATCGTCACGGGTAATGATGTGATAGGCTTTTGAAAACTCACTTTCTAACCTAGCTCTGAAGGATCCCCTCATAAATCAGCCATAGCATAGCCATATTTGAGCAACTGATTGGCGAATAATACCCAGGCCGCCAGCAATTCTTTCTCCGTGATTTGATAATCAGGCCGCCTGAGTACCTCCAATCCCAAGCGAATCGTTGAGAGTACCGTTCGATGCCCAATGGTATTGGCCTGAAAATGCTTATCCCAGCCCTGTTGCTGTGCGTGTAAACCAACTAGCCACAACAGGCATTGAACTACGCCCCTTAGGTTTGCTACGATAAAGCGTGAGATGGCAATTGATAGGGTTAGTTTTGGTCAAGGTCTTACAACCCAGGCTCTTCGCTTGACCGTTGGCCAAGTCATGTGTACTGCGAACTGCACGCCAATTTTCAGCGCCAATATCTGCAAATTGAACTGTACCGCGAATACGGCTTAGCCAAAACCAACCATGCGCCTCAACCTCTTTGTACCAAGGCACTTTGAACCCCGCGTCAGTCACGATGAGAGGGGTAACATGCAAAGGTAAAATCTTGGCTAAGTCCGCTAAAAAACCGTTGTGGGTGCCATTGGTAGACAGCTAACCGTTCTTGATGCAGATGCGTGTTGCCGAGCAAACGATCAATGCGCTTGATGTTGTGCTTGGTTCGGGCCGTGGTTGGTAAATTTCGACCTAACTCAGTCAAGGTCAGTGTCTTACATTCAATCAGTGCCTTAGAGGCCAGCATCAAGCTGTTTAATCGTTTTAGGTGAAGTTCTGGGCAGTATTGGTGTAAAGAATGTTGTAGGATATTGGCTTCGCGCATCTTGTTGTCCAAGTGTAGTTTTTRGCGAAACCATTTGATCATGCAACAAGATGCGCTTCCACYCTAATTTGATGATTTATTTGTAAATCATCAGGGGATTCTTCAGGGCTTAGCGTTGCACTTCGAACTTAAATTCGCATTTTTTTATTAAAGCTGAGGTTTTTTTTGAAAATTGTTTTTTGCATTCATGGCTTAAGTAATTCAGGTGGTATGGAAAGGGTTATTACAACTAAAGCTTCATACTTTTCGGATTTTTTTGGATATAATGTTCAAATAATCACTTTAAATAATAGTACAGATTCATTTTTTGATGTTTCAGAAAAAGTTAAAATTTTAGCATTTGATCTTTCAGAAAAGGCAAGGTTGATACATTATGTTAATTCTTTTAGTCCCGATTTCTTTATTTCTACAGGGGGGAAAGAGGTTGCATTTTTAGGCCAGTTATCCAAAAAAATTATAAAAATATCTGAAATACACTTTTGTTTTCATTTCCCCATTTTACGGGAAGTTTCTAGAGGTAGTGGTTTACTTTATAAAGTTATTGGTGCTTTAAAGTTAATACGTTATATTCTTTTATTAAGGAAAGCTGACAAAGTCGTTTCATTAACAGAAAGGGACAGAGTAAATTGGTCTAAGTATCTAGGTCTTGATAAATGTATCGAAATACCAAACTATATTTTTCAAGCTGATCAGCAACTGAAAATATCATCACCCAAGAATAGAGGTAACTTGGTTGCAATTGGAAGGTTAAACGACCAAAAAGGTTTTCAAGATTTAATTGATGCTATGATTCTTATAAAAAACACTAATTGGGTACTTGATATCTATGGTGAGGGAGAATTATGCGCTACGCTTGATAAAAAAATAATACAAAATGGCTTAGTTGATAAAATCAGCATTAGACCACCAACGAATAATATTGTTGAAGTCTATAAAAAATCATCAGCACTTCTTATGTCATCTTATTATGAAGGTATGCCGATGGTAATGTTAGAAGCTTTATCATATGGTGTGCCCTGTATTTCTTTCGATTGTGATAGTGGACCATCAGAACTAATAAGAGATCTTGAAAATGGTTTTTTAATCAAAGGCAGGAATAAAGCTGAATTTGCTGCATCTGTTGACAGATTGTTAAATCTAGAAGATGCCGAATATCTGGAAATGTCAATCAACTCATTTCATAGCGTTAAAAAATATGATATTGAAATTGTGATGAATAGGTGGAGGATGTTATTTGAGGAATATCAATGAGTATTTACATTTTTGTTCTAATTTCTATTTCCACTATGGTCGCTCCTCTTATGGCTTGCAGGACGGTTGACAGTGGACGTAGCAGTTATAATATTTCTATATCTTTAATTGTTTTTTTATTCCTATTTTTTTTTGCAGCACTTAGAACCGATGTCGGATTTGACTTCAATAATTATAAAATGATACATACAGGAGTCTATGAAACAAAAGTTGAGCCTCTTTACGAATTTGTGCAAATGCTTACAAGGTTTTTTGATGATTATGTCGTACACTTGTTAATCGTTGCAACAATCAGCTTTGGAGTTAAAGCCTTTTTTTTCGTTAAAATTATTCCAAGTTTCAGTTCTGCTTTGTTTCTTATTTATTATTCTACATCGTATCTCAACCTTGAATTAGGAATAATTAGACAATCATTAGCTGTATCTTGCGTGCTGGGTATGTTTTATTATTATCGTAAATGTAATAGCAAAACTTTTTTTTTATTTTTGTTTGCTTGCCTTTTTCATTATAGTGCAATAATTATGTATCCCATAATTTATTTGTCAAAAGTAATCAAGGTTAATTTTTTGACACTCATTTTGATGCTTTTACTCTCATTTACAATATCTTATTACATTCCCTTTTATAGAGAACAAATTTTCACACTTCTTCTAGTTTTTGGTGATAAACTAAGCGATTATTCAGAAGATATAACTCCTATTGGGATCACAGTAGGGCTAGTTCTTAAGATCATGCTTTCATTCACAGTTTATTATGTGTCAGTTAAAACAAAAATAAATTATGAAGAAACTAAGAGTCTTTTATTTATCTATGTTTCGGGGTTGTGTGTATTTATTGCTTTTAATTCTATACCGATTTTGGCTGCGCGAATGATGCCGTACTTTAAAATCTTTGAATGTTTGCTTTTAGTTAATTTTATTTTATGTTTTAAGGCTGGAGTATCAAGGTTTCTTGTTTACTTATGTGTTGTTTTTTTTATCAGTATGCAGTTTTACCAATTTTTAAATCAGGACGATACAGTTAAGTATTATTCTAATTATCAAACAGTTTTATCTGATTTGTTCTAAGGTTTTATTTATGAGAGTTTTTGTAAATGCAACAGGCGCTAAATATGGCGGTGCTTTAACGATTTTGAACATGTATTGTAAGTCAAAGTCTAAATGTTTAAAAAATGACTATATAATTGCATCGCCTATTAGACCTGATTATGTTGGTGGAAATATTACATGGTTAAAGGTTGGAGGTAGCTCATTTTTTACTTTCGTATATACATTTTTACTGTCTTCATTACATGCGTCTTTGCTGAATTGTAAAGTCCTTGTTTCCTTTAATAATCATAATGCTATCTTCTTTTTAGGCGCAAGGGTTAACTATTTTCATAATTTCCTTATATTTACTGATAATGCTTTTAAGTACAAAATCATTCGCTTCGTTATTAATCACCTTAATCATCGTTCCACTCTTTTTATTTTTCAAACTGAGTATGTTCTTTCATATTTTAAATCCAATTTTTTTTCTGATGTTAAGAATAAAGTTTGTTGGCCAGGAGTAAGCTTAATAAGGTTGGGTGATTTTAGTAAGAAAAGTGGATTTTTAAGAAATACTATTTTGGTTCCAATAACTGATGTTAGGATGAAGCATAAAAATTTCTCTCATGTAATAGAGTTAGCCATTAATAATCCAGACTATGATTTTAGTGTTACTGCGGAGCAAATAAAAGAATGCGATTATCCCTCGAATATTAAGTTTGTCAGTAATCTGTCAAAGTTAGACTTTGAAAAACTCTTATATGAAGTTCACTTAGTCTTTATTTGCTCTACTTTTGAGACTCTAGCTCTTCCGATCTTTGAAGCATTGTTAACTAACACTCATGTCTTAGTTTTCAGGCGTGATTATATCACTCACATAATTAAACAGTTTGATATAGAAGAAGGGATTACCATCTATGATGAAGTAAAGTCAATCAATCTTGACGCTATCTGCGTCAATAAATTTGTTTACAATAAAGAGAAAATCATTAAATCAAATTGGAATTTTTAAATGTTTAATAATAAAGTTTTGCTAATTACAGGTGGTACGGGGTCCTTTGGTAACGCTGTTCTGCGTAGGTTCCTTGAGTCAGATATAAAAGAAGTTCGAGTTTTTTCTCGTGATGAGAAAAAACAAGATGATATGCGTAAGCATTTCCAGTCGGATAAATTAAAATTCTATATTGGCGATGTACGAGATTTCCAAAGCATCTCAAACGCGATGCGCGGCGTCGATTATGTTTACCACGCAGCGGCTCTAAAGCAAGTACCAAGTTGTGAGTTCTATCCGATGGAAGCGGTTAAGACCAATGTTATTGGTACCGAAAATGTTTTAGAAGCTGCTATCGCGAATAATGTTGAGCGTGTAGTTTGCCTGAGTACAGATAAAGCTGTATACCCTATCAATGCTATGGGGATTTCAAAAGCGATGATGGAAAAAGTGATTGTTGCTAAAAGCCGAAATCTAGAAAATACCAACACCACTATTTGTTGTACACGTTATGGTAACGTTATGGCATCTCGTGGGTCGGTGATTCCTTTGTTCATTCGTCAAGTAGTAAATGGCGATCCAATAACGATTACTGATCCTAGTATGACTCGTTTTATGATGACATTAGACGACGCAGTAGACTTGGTTTTGCATGCGTTCCAAAATGGTGAGAACGGCGATATTTTTGTCCAAAAGGCACCAGCAGCAACTATTGACGTATTGGTTAAGGCGTTACTCGAAATGCTCAAGGCACCAAATCATCAAGTGAATGTTATTGGTACTCGCCATGGCGAAAAGCATTATGAAGCGTTATGTAGCCGTGAAGAAATGTTCATTGCTCAAGAACAAGGCGAATATTATCGAGTGCCTGCCGATAACCGGGATCTTAACTATTCGAAGTATTTTGAAGAAGGTGAAAAGGATATGTCTCTGATTGAAGATTATAATTCACACAATACAGAGCGCCTAACGGTCGAAGAAATGAAACAGCTTTTACGTAAATTAGATTTTATGCGTGAAATCGAAGCTGGCAATATAATTGTTCCTGAAGGTGTTTAATATGAAAGTATTAATTTTAGGGGCAACAGGCATGCTCGGTTATAGCCTATTTGCTAACCTTAATGAACAAGAAAACTTAACCGTGTTTGGTACGGTTCGTTATCTTAAGGGTAAAGAAGATTTTTTTCAGTCTTATAATGAACAGCTAATATCTAATATTGATGTTTATGATCTCCACTCATTAGAGTCAGCTATCAGTCAAGTGAAGCCTGATGTGGTCATAAACTGCATTGGACTTATTAAGCAGCACAGTATTTCAAAGCAACATATTGATGCGGTTAAAATAAACGCATTGCTGCCACATGAATTGGCTAACCTTTGTGATCGTTTTAATGCGCGTTTAATTCACTTCTCTACCGACTGTGTGTTTACTGGCGAAAAAGGGCTGTACACCGAAGAAGATCTACCAGATGCAAGAGATTTATACGGTAAATCAAAATGCCTAGGTGAAGTGTCTTATGGTAATCATTTAACACTGAGAACTTCAATTATTGGGCATGAGCTTAATTCGTCGGTGAGTTTAGTGGACTGGTTTTTATCGCAGCAAGGTTCTATTAAAGGTTTTTCTAAAGCGGTCTTTTCAGGTTTACCAACGTGTTATATTGCAAAACTTCTTGTTGATACTATTTTGCCAAATCCAGAACTTAGCGGCTTATATCACCTTTCGCTTGATCCTATAGATAAGTTTACCTTATTAAATTTGGTTGCCAAAGTGTATGAAAAAGAAATTGAGATTAATGAGTCGGCTGAGTTAGTGATTGATCGTTCTCTCGATTCAACACGATTTAGAGCTGCCACTCACTTCCAGCCACCAGTATGGGCTGACTTAATTCAATATATGCATAAAGATTTTGTGAAAAGGTATCAAGCATGAACAAACTTAAAGTTGTTACCGTAGTTGGTACACGCCCGGAAATTATTCGTTTATCTCGTACGATTGCAAAATTAGATCTGTATTGTGATCACACTTTAGCGCATACTGGGCAAAATTATGATTACGAATTGAATCAAATCTTTTTTGATGATCTTGGTATACGTGCACCTGATGTATTTCTTGAGTGTGCAGGCTCGTCAGCAGCAGAAACGATGGCTCAGGTAATTAGTAAATCAGATAAATTATTTGATGAATTAAAACCCGATGCGATGCTTATTTTGGGTGATACTAACAGCGCTCTTTCTGCTATATCGGCGAAAAGAAGAAAAATCCCAATTTTCCATATGGAAGCGGGGAATCGTTGCTTCGATTTGCGCGTGCCTGAAGAAATTAACCGTAAAATCGTCGATCATATTTCTGATGTCAATATGCCATATAGCGATATTGCCCGTGAGTATTTATTAAATGAAGGTATTAAGCCAGATTTAATCGTAAAAACAGGCAGCCCAATGGATGAAGTGCTCACCTTTTATCAAGATAAAATTGATGCTTCAGATGTACTTGAACGCCTTTCTTTATCGAAAGGGGAATACTTTTTAGTCAGCGTCCATAGGGAAGAAAATGTAGACTCTGAAAAAAATATCCATAAGTATGTTGAAGCATTAAATACGTTGGCGGTGAAATATCAATTCCCGATTATTGTTTCCACTCACCCACGTACACGCAAAAAGATCGATGCATTAAATCTTAAATTTCACGACTTAGTGAAATTGATGAAGCCATTAGGGTTTAGCGATTATGTTCGATTACAAATTGATGCCAAGGTCGTATTGAGTGATAGCGGCACAATTACTGAAGAGTCGTCTATTTTAAATTTCCCAGCAGTAAACATTCGTGATGCACAAGAAAGACCTGAAGGTTTTGAAGAAGGTGCTGTAATGTTCACTGGTATGAGTGTGGAGCGTATTCTGCAAGCGATTGAAATTTTAGACGATCAACCAAGAGGTTATGAGCGTTTAATTAATAAAGTTCAAGACTACATTGCACCTAATGTGTCAGATAAAGTAGTTAGAACTATATTAAGTTATACCGATTATGTTAACCGAGTTGTTTGGAGAAAAGGGTAGTGAGAATAGCACTGTTCCCTGATGAGTATTTACCAGAGTGTACACGTGTTCATGGTAAAATGTTTCATGAATTGGCTCTAGAGTTTATACGTCAGGGGCATGAAGTTGTCGTAATTACGCCAGGTAAACCTAATCAGTCAACGCGTTTATGCGTCGACTTTTTTGAGGGCGTGGAAGTTTGGCGATTTAGAAATGGCCAAACTCGCGGTGTTGGTAAAGTATTTCGAGCAATCAACGAAACCTTGTTATCTGTTAATGCTTGGTTGGCGGTTAAAAGCAAGCTTGAAGAGCGATCTTTTGATGCGTGTATAAATTATTCACCTACAATTTTTTTTGGCCCTTTAATGAGGAAGCTAAAAAGAAAGTATGGTTGTTTTAATTATCTTATTTTACGAGATATGTTTCCCCAATGGGCGATAGACGAAGGTTTGATTTCTGACAAATCACCTATTACTAGTTATTTTCGATTCTTTGAAAAACTAAACTACAAAGCTTCAGATACCATTGGTTTGATGTCTGATGCAAATGTTGAGTATTTTAATCGGTTACATCCAGGGTATAAAAACCTAAAAGTATTACGTAATTGGGCCGACACAAATCCATACAGTTCAATCAATTTAACACTTAATATTAGAGAGAGATTTAACCTTCAGAATAAAGTCATTTATTTTTATGGAGGTAACATTGGACATGCTCAAGATATGAGTAACCTGTTGAGGCTGGTTTGTGCTATGAAAGAGCATACGAAAGCCCATTTTCTATTTGTCGGTCAGGGGGATGAAGTGGAGCTAGTGCTCCAAGAGCAAAAGGATAAGAATCTAACAAATCTCACGTTCATCCCTTCTGTATCACAAGATGAGTATAAGCAGTTGCTTACTCAGGTCGATGTAGGCTTGTTTTCTCTTGCTCGCTCTCATCAAGCCCATAACTTCCCTGGGAAGCTTCTAGGCTACATGGTTCAATCGTTACCAATTTTGGGTAGTGTTAATCCCGGTAATGATTTGATTAAATTTATTAACGATGAATCATCCGGTTTTGCTTATGTCAATGGAGAAGATGAACAACTATTATCTTCTGCTATGTATCTATTACAAAATGAGCCAGAAAGGCATCGCATTGGTTGTAACGCTAAGCAGGTATTAATTAACCACTTCTCAGTGGAATCTGCGGTAAATCATTTACTCAATGAAATACAAAATGGGCTGACTAGATGAAAGTATTGTTAACAGGAACAACTGGTTTTGTTGGTTCAGTTCTGATTTCTAAGCTGAAAAAGTGTACTCACGTGAAAGTTCTTTCTGCCGTTAGGAAGTTAAGCTCATCTATTGATGACGATTCCATAGTAGTTGGTGATATCGATGGTTCTACTGATTACTCGGCTACAATTAACTGCGTTGATGTTATTATTCATTGTGCTGCGCGTGTTCACGTAATGAATGATGGTTGTGTTGACCCTTTGAGTTTATATCGAGAAGTTAATACCGCGGGAACAATTAACCTTGCTCGTCAAGCATTTGAAGCAGGTGTTAAGCGTTTCATTTTTATTAGTTCAATTAAAGTGAATGGTGAGTCAACCGAGATTGGTAAACCTTTCACTGAAAGTGATGTTAGAAACCCTGAGGACTTTTATGGTCAATCTAAATCAGAAGCTGAAGAACAATTACTAAAACTTGCTAAAGGAACAGGTTTAGAGGTTGTAATTATTAGGCCTACATTAGTTTATGGGCCTGGTGTTAAAGCTAATTTTGCATCGTTACTGAATTTAGTTTCAAAAGGCTTACCACTGCCATTTGGTTGTATTACTGATAATAAACGTAGTTTGGTTTCTGTTAAAAATCTTGTCGATCTGATTGTTACCTGTATCGACCATCCCAAAGCAGCCAATCAAGTGTTTCTGGTTTCTGATGATCATGATGTATCTACTGCATCAATGGTAAAGCATATGTCAAAAGCGCTCGGGAAATCGAGTCGATTACTACCAGTTCCTTTATGGTGTTATCGCTTAGTGGGTAAGATTACGGGTAAGAGTGATGTAGTTAATCGCTTAGTGGGTTCCCTGCAGGTTGATATTACTCATACTAAGAAAACATTGGGGTGGGCACCACCACAAACACTTGAAGAAGGTTTCAAAGAAACCGCAGATGCATTTCTTTCTAATAAAAATAAATAGAGTATATAAATGATCCGTTTTATCGATTTTATAGCAGCTTTCTTTGGCTTACTATTCCTTTGGCCAATTTTACTTATTGTTACTATTATCGGCTTGTTTGACACAGGCTCACCGATTTTTGTTCAGACTCGAGTCGGCAAAAACCAAAAGCCGTTTAAACTAGTAAAGTTTCGCACCATGTCAGTTGAAACTAAGTCAGTGGCAAGTCATTTAGCCAGTAACGCATCCATCACTAAGCTCGGTGCATTTTTACGTAAAACAAAGATTGATGAGTTGCCGCAATTAATTAACGTCGTTAAAGGTGAAATGAGTTTAGTTGGTCCTCGTCCAAACTTATTTAATCAAGAAGAATTGATTAAAGAGCGTGATGCACTTGGTGTGTATGATGTGTTGCCTGGTGTTACAGGTCTTGCGCAAGTGCAGAACATTGATATGTCCACGCCAAAGCTGCTTGCACAAACGGATAAGCAAATGATTGATACGCTGAATATCAAAAACTACTTTAAGTATATTTTGATGACAGTAACCGGCAGTGGCAGCGGCGATGCGGTAAAGTAGCACATTGACTGCTATCTCTATTCGACGTGTAGCACATTGACTGCTATCTCTATTCGACGTGTAGCACATTGACTGCTATCTCTATTTGTGCTTTAACGCTAGGCGGTTGTTTTGTAACGTTTAGCGTTTTTGGGATCTGTCTCAAATTTGATGAACGGCCGAAAAAACTGTCTCAGGGCTGTTTTTTGCAGCGATGTATTCTGCCATGTTGCGCCGATTTAGGAGCCTATTTTCGCTGCGAGTTCTATGTGTCAGTCAGTCGGTGGCCGGTGCGTTAAGCGGCGTTGCTAAGATGGCAGGATCTGGTTGTGGTTTACTCGCGAAGGATGCATTCATCCCTGCTTGGTTTGCGTAGCCAAAATGTTGAGTGTGGTAACGCTACATTCGACCCTTTTTAAGAAATGAATGTGGTGAACTGTTGAATACCTCTCAGACGGCGCCACGATGTTGCATCTTTACTCTACCCGGGTGCTATAATGCGACATCCCTGATGTATCGGGCGGTGTCGTCTACACGACAGTGTTATTGGTTAACTTATGAAGAAAATGTCTTTGGAGCAAAAGATGGAATTTTTGCAGTTTTTATTTTCGTTAAAACGGTCGCAAAAGCGTTTAGTCAGTGTTGTTGTAGACTCTGTGTTTTTGCTATTTGCTTTTTGGTTTGCATTACTTGTGCGTTTGGATTCGGCTGAGGTCTTACTTAAAGCCCAATACTGGGGGTTAATCGCGTTAACCATTCCTATCAGTATTGCTGCTTTTGTGAGGCTTGGCTTGTACCGGGCCGTATTGCGTTATATTGGGTCACAGGCTTTTACTGCAATAGTTGCAGGGGTTCTGGCGTCTACCGTTGTATTGGTTTTACTTGCCTACTACGGTGAGGTCGATTTACCTCGTACTGTGCCTTTTATTTATGCCGCCTTTGCTTTGGTGTTTGTGGGAGGGGCTAGATCGCTAATGCGTTCACTGGTGGGTGCCGGAATGAATCGCCGTGGTGAACCTGTAGTGATCTATGGTGCTGGTGTCAGTGGTCGTCAAACCGCCATTGCCCTTGCACAAAGCCATGAATACCATCCTATTGCCTTTGTAGATGATGATGAAACCTTGCAGGGTACGGTAATTCAAGGCCTGCATGTACATGCGCCGCAAGAGCTACGTAAGTTAATCAAGCAGAATGTGACTACCCGTGTATTGCTTGCTATGCCGAGTGCTTCGCGTTCACGTAGGCAAGAAATTATTAATCAGCTTGAGCCACTTACTGTAAAAGTGATGACCTTACCCGCTATGGCAGATCTTGTTAGTGGGGATAAATTATTTAGTGATGTAAAAGAAGTAGAAATCGAAGATTTACTGGGCCGTGATTCTGTTGCACCTAGACAAAACCTATTGTCCGCTAACATCAAAAATAAAGTGGTGATGGTGACAGGAGCAGGGGGCTCGATTGGCTCTGAATTATGCCGGCAGATTTTAAAGCAGTCACCTAAAAAGCTAGTGCTATTTGAGTTATCAGAATTTGCACTTTACTCCATTGAACGTGAGCTTTCTGCTACTGCCCATGATTTGGGTATTGATATTGAAATTTTGCCCATGATGGGGTCTGTACAACGTGAAAATCGTGTACAAGCGGTAATGCAAGCCTTTAATGTACAAACTGTTTACCATGCAGCAGCCTACAAACACGTGCCTTTGGTTGAGCATAATGTGGTTGAAGGTGTTCGCAACAACGTATTTGGTACCTTGTATACCGCTAGAGCCGCAATTGCAGCAAAAGTTGAAACCTTTGTTTTGGTTTCTACCGATAAAGCCGTGCGCCCCACTAATATTATGGGTACCACTAAACGTATGGCCGAACTGGCATTGCAGGCGCTATCTAAAGAGTCGCATCAAACACGTTTTTGTATGGTACGTTTTGGTAATGTGCTTGGCTCTTCAGGCTCAGTTGTGCCTTTGTTCCGTAAACAGATTGCTAATGGTGGCCCTGTTACTGTAACTCATCCTGAAATCACCCGCTTTTTTATGACCATTCCCGAAGCATCTCAGCTGGTTATTCAAGCAGGGGCAATGGGTAAGGGTGGCGATGTGTTTGTGCTTGATATGGGCAAGTCAGTCAAAATTGTTGATCTGGCGGCTAAAATGATCCGTCTCAGTGGTTTTGAGGTTAAAGATGAAGATCATCCACATGGCGATATTGCCATTGAGTTTAGTGGCCTACGCCCTGGTGAAAAACTCTATGAAGAATTGCTGATTGGTGATGATGTAACAGGGACAGACCATGAGCGTATTATGACGGCTCATGAGATATTTCTACCCTGGACCCAATTAGAGCAAATTCTTAATCGTTTAGATAACGCTTGCCATGAGTTTAACCATGAGGCGATCCGTGAAATTTTGCTCTCGGCCCCGACGGGGTTTGCACCAACAGATGGTATTTGCGATTTAGTCTGGCAACAAAAGAAATCGTCTAAACCTATTGATGTTAAAGCTAAAGTAGTTAATTTGGTTTCTTAGTTTAAGTCATTTTTCGTTTATGAGGTTTTTAAGGATGCAGTATGTCTAGGAAGTATTTTGGTACCGATGGTGTGCGTGGCAAGGTGGGTACATTCCCTATAACGCCTGATTTTGCGATGAAGTTAGGTTGGGCGGCTGGCACTGTGCTGGCGTCCACTGGCACTAAAGAAGTGTTGATTGGTAAAGATACCCGTATTAGTGGCTATATGCTTGAGTCGGCAATGGAGGCGGGATTTTCAGCGGCGGGTGTGAATGTGGCGTTGATTGGCCCAATGCCAACACCTGCGGTGGCGTATTTGGCATCGACATTTCGCGCCGATGCTGGGGTGGTGATCAGTGCCTCCCACAATCCTTATTACGACAATGGGATTAAGTTTTTTTCAAACTCTGGCACTAAGTTAAATGATGCACAGGAGCTTGAAATTGAAGCCTTATTAGAACAGGCGCTGCAGCATAATGCGATGCAGTGTGTGGCCTCTGAAAAACTCGGTAAGGTTCGCCGTATTGATGATGCCGCAGGCCGTTATATTGAGTTTTGTAAGGGAACGTTCCCGAATCATTTAAGTTTGACGGGGTTGAAGATTGTCGTCGATAGTGCCCATGGCGCCGCTTACCATATCGCGCCGAATGTGTACCGAGAGTTAGGGGCTGAGGTGATTAGCATTAATGACAAACCTAATGGGGTGAATATTAATGACCATTGCGGTGCAACACATTTAGATAGTTTGCAAACCGCCGTGATGGTGCATGAGGCCGATTTAGGTATAGCATTAGATGGCGATTCGGATAGGGTGATGTTTGTTGACCATAATGGCCATGTGGTTGATGGTGATGAAATTTTATTTATTCTGGCACAAGCCGCGTGCCATAAAGGTGAAATGGTCGGCGGTGTGGTTGGTACTTTAATGTCGAACCTTGGTTTAGAACTGGCCCTTAAGCAAATGGACATTCCCTTTGTACGTGCAAAGGTAGGCGACCGCTATGTGGTTGAGCAGCTTAAAGAAACGGGTTGGCAACTGGGCGGCGAAGGTTCTGGGCATATTTTGAGTTTAAAGCACGCTTCAACGGGTGATGGTATTGTGGCGTCTCTACAGGTACTTAAAGCCATTTTAGAGTCAGGCAAACGTTTATCCGACATTAAAGCGGGCATGACCAAGCTGCCGCAAGTACTTATTAATGTGCGTTTATCATCAGGCAGTGCCGACAGCATTTTGGCTTTAGACAGTGTTAAGCAAGCCGTGGTAAAAGCAGAAGGGATTTTGGGCGACCAAGGACGCGTACTATTACGTAAGTCCGGCACAGAGCCTTTAATCCGAGTGATGGTGGAGTCAACGGATAATCTGATGACTCAGACTCAAGCCGAGTTTATCGCAGAGGCAGTAAGAGCGGCGTAAAGCGGGCGCTTCGGGCGAGAATCTAGGGCGTTGCTTCGCAACTGCTAGGACGCAGCAAAAAGCGCTGCTGCTAGGAGGCCTTCGGCCCTAGGACGCTACTATGTGGCTCTAGGCTTTTAGCTTCTACGAACGCCGCTTTGCGGCTACGGAACGTCACTGCGTGGCGCGAGAATCTAGGGCGTTGCTTCGCAACTGCTAGGACGCTCGCAAACTCGCTCTAGCTTCTACGAACGCCGTTTTGCGACAACCGCAGGGTGAAACAAGATGAAACCCATATCCTACGGATATTCCACACGCGATTACGCTTGCCTAGTCAGTGTTAATAGTTTGATTTAATTAAAAAAAGCCCTATGAGCTCCTCAGGGCTTGTTTAAGCGGCTTTAGGCAAGAGTGATTCAATAACTCATTCTTGGACAAAATTTTATCACTTCAATAAATTGCTCAAAATCCTCAAGATGATGCTGTACAACATGCACAACGATATCGAGGTTGAGTTCTTGATAGTCATGTACTGCGATGTTTCTTAGGCCAACCATCTTCTTTAAGTTGTCTGCAAGCTGCTGATTAATTATTTTATTTTGTGAAAGTAGTGTAAAGCTATCACGGCTACTTTGGGGGATACCCAGTTGTTGTTGGCGGTTAATATGGTTTGCTATGTCGATACTGGCTTCGCAGCAGCGTTGTAAATTGAGGATAACGCTATCTTGCAGGGTGAAGTCTTGTTTGAACATGCTGCCATCACCATAAACTTGTTGGATGCGTTTTATACAGCGTTTGATGGTTGCTATTTTGTTGATAATAATGTCATTCAAAGTGACGTCCCCTGTGATCGTTGGCTGTTGTTTTGGCCGTTGCATCATCAATAATTGCTTGTCTTTCAGCTTGTAGATGTTGGTACATTGAGATGGTTTTCACTGCAAAAATCTCATCATCTTGTCGCGTTCCCCAAAGTCGCTTTCCTTGGGTGACTACCTGCTGACATAACACTGTGGATGCCGTGCGTAAATCAACAAGATCAACATCAGTATCTAACGCTGAGGCGAGTTTTTGGGCAAGTTGCCAGCGGGCGATATTGTCTAAAGTGACATCGGCGAGTACCGCAATATCGATATCACTGTTGCGGTGTTGCGTGCCCTGTGCATAGGAGCCAAATAGGTAGATCAATCTCAACTGCGGGATGTTATCTTGTAGTAAGTTGATGATAATGCTTTCATTTAGTTGTTGCATAGGCCCATTGCACGATTTAATGAATACAGGGTGAGTATATAGCATATAAGGCGCAGCAAAAAGGACGGCCTTCGGCTGGGAGAAACTAGGGCGTTGCTGCGCAACTGCTAGGACGCTCGCAAGCTCGCTGCTAGGGGCTAGGAATGCCGCTTTTTGCGGTTACAGGTTACGGAACGGGCTGCGCCCTGACGGTGAGTGAGCTTGCGAGCGTTCCGTTATCCGTAATCTGTCAACCGTCAGCACGGCGTTGAGCGTTTTGATGTCTTTAGTCTTTTTTTAGTCTTTTTTTGGTCTTTAATCTATCGCATGATATGATTTTGGCTTAGTGAATGGGTTTTCTTATTTTCAATTAATCAACTAGGCATCAACCTATGAACATAGAAACAATCAGTTTTTTGAAGAAAAATGCCGCGAGCTTAACCCTCGATGAACCGATGATTATTACTCAAAATGGTGTACCTGCTTACGTTATCGAGTCGGTAGCGGATAGAAATCGACGTGATGAGGCGATAGCTTTACTCAAGCTAGTCAGTTTTGCAAAAAGCGATCAACAAAATGGCCGCACTATGTCATCAAGTGCATTCAAGGAACGCTTGGCGGGTCGTAAACTGGCTTTAAAGGATAATAAGTAGTATGTCTGTGGTAAAACTTGAATATACCAAGACATTTGAAGATACCGTAGATAGTGCTATATCTCACTATTCCCAATGGCATGACGAGATCACTATTATTGAGAGAGTTGAGGCAGTTATTGAGGCAGTTATTGAGGCATTTGAAGCATCTGTGACGCAAAATCCTTTGAGCCATGCATTATGTCAAGAGTTAGTTGAACTTGGCATTACTCAAGTAAGGCACGCGATAAAAGAGGATTTTAGAATACTGTACGAGGTTAGCTACATTAATGATGAGTCTCTTGTTACTGTGCTACTTTTTTTGAACCAACGACCAAGCATACAGAATCAACTGATCAATCATTGCTTGGTTTATAAGTAATTGCTTGCGGCAGTGAGAATCGAGGACGGTCTTTAGTCACGAGAATCTAGGATACTCACAAGCTGGCTTTAGACTCTAGCTGCGAAGCGCTCTAGCGTTCTTCGAACGTCGCTTTGCTAAGGATGTCGGCACGTTTTTCGCTATTTTGGTATGCGAGTTTTGTATTTTTGGTCACTTGGGTTTGTAAACATTTCAACAGAAGAAAATATTTATGTCATTAATGAGCATCATCAATACTTCGGTTTCAAGTCAATCCCATAACCGCTCGCAAATACTCGAAAAATTGTGGCAAGACTACGAAAAAAAGCAATTAAGAAATAAACGTTATCAAACAAAATTAGAGGGTTTTTATCGCGAGTTCACCTCACAATTACTTGAAAAAGAGCAGGCCGTATGTGATGCCTCAGCCCAATGGGTGCGTCATTTATTGACTTTTGTGCCGCGTAAATCCATTAAAGGTCGCCAAAGGGAGGCGCTGCTAGAATGGATTGACGAAGAAATAAGTATTATTGAATCGAACCCGTTTAATCCTATCAATACTCACGAAATACGCGATAGCTTCACTAGCTTGCTTATGGCTTATCAAGCAACCTTGCCTAAGCAAGACATTGGTCAGCACGAGCTTGATGCTTTTCGTGAAGAGTTAGAATCTATGTTTGGCTTTGAGTTGGATATAGACGATGCGCAACTGTCTGAACTCATTGATGAACCGGCGAAGTTCCAGGCATTTTTTGAGCAAAAATTGGCTGAGCAGCACAATAAGGCTTTTGATGACGGCGACGCTGAAAATGCGTTTGAGCAAGATGAGGCTGAGTATGATGCCCAAGAGGATGATTTTTTCTTTGAATCGAGTCAACCAGAGCAAGCATTAAGCCTTGAGTTATTTAGCGATAAAACCATGACCAAATTGTATCGACAATTGGCGAATCAATTTCATCCCGATAAAGAGCCTGAACCTGCTAAAAAGGCGCTAAAAAAAGAGTTGATGCAGCAACTATCTCAAGCCAAGAAAAGCAAGGATGCTGTCGCCTTGCTGATGTTGGCCCTTGAATATCTGCCAGAGTATAAGCTTGAGGCCGATGCAGATATGATTAAACGTATTGAGGCTGCGTTGCAGGTTAAAATTAGTTTATTAAATCAAGATTATCAATCAATGCAGAATGGCGATGATATTAAAAGTATGATTTGGCAACGTTTTGGGAGTGGTTCAAAAGCATCACGCGCTAGGGAGTTGGCCCAATATGGTGATCATCTCACGATTGAAACTGAAGAGTTACTCGCAAAAGTGACTAAGATCAAAACAGTACAAGCGATACAAAAGGAATTAAACCAACGTAGCCGACGGGGGAGTTTTAACGACATTTTTGATCTTGCTATGTTTAATGACGAAACTTTTGATGAATTTTGGCAATACAAATAGCGCAATGATGATGCTTCGTAACGGCTAGGACGGCCTTCGGCCGCAAGTACGCAGCAAAAAGCACTGCTGCTAGGATGCCTTCGGCCCTAGGACGCTCGCCAGCTCGCTTTAGAACGCCACTACGTCGCTTTAGACTCTGGCAGCGAAGCGATAGCTTCTACGAACGCCGCTTTGCGGCTACGGAACGTCACTGCGTGACTTACGGATAACGGAGCGGGCTGTGCCCTGACAGTGAGTGAGCGCGCGAGCGTTCCGTAATCCTTCTCTTTTCTGTCATTCCCGCGAACGACTGTATGGTCAATTTTGTTCCATACAAAATATGACATTTCCACCCTCCATGGCAGTTAGATGCAGGAGGTACGAGCCCAGGGACGGGCGAAGGTAGAATAATGCAGGAGCAATTATCGAGAATAACGTAAGCGTCCGCCGAAGCACACCTTCATAACTTGACCATATGTCGCCATATATGGACCCATCCGGTTTGCAAGACATTCGATATCAATTTTGAGAAGAGTTCATTGCACCCATATATTCGGCCTGTTATTGAGGTATGCCTCTGGCCCTGATGGATATCTGCTTCTACTGTCCTTATCATCCTTGCGGCTTCATTATGAGCCTATGGCGAGCTAAGGTTTTTAGTAGATCAGTCTGACTGTCTCATCATCAATTCAAGTGTCTTAGCAACTTGCTGGTTGGTTAATTATTAACGTTTATTGAATCTATTCAGCACTATACTGGAAGTCGATATTCTTCGTCATGCGCCGCGATAACCCATGCCATTCTCGCGAGTTTATTGGCGACGGCTACACAGGCTCGGTTAAAACCTCGGCGCTCTGCTAACTGGATTGCCCAGCAACTAAACTTATCTTGCTTATTCTGGCTGTGTTGCAACACCGCTCTGGCGCCGTGGATGAACAGGGTGCGTAAATACGCATTTCCCCGCTTGCTTATTCCAAGAAGGTTATCTTTACCTCCACTGCTGTGTTGTTTGGGAACCAAGCCACACCAAGCTGAAAAGTGTCTGCCATTACTGAAATCTTTACCATCACCTGCGGCGGCATAAAAGGCGGTAGCGGTGACTGGACCAATGCCAGGGATAGTCTCTAAACGCTGGCAAATCACATTGTTTTTAGTTTCTGTGAGCACTTGTGCATCACAACTCTTAAGCCGTTTTTCTATATCACTAAATTCTTCATATAACTGATAAAAAATGGCCCGACCTTTAGTGGTCAGTGTATTGGCTTCATCCGCTAAAATATCTGGGAACTGTACTTTAAAAGCCGATTTACTTTTGGTCATCACAATGCCGTATTCTGCTAGCATCCCTCTGACTTGATTGATTAAGGCGGTTGATTGTTTAGTTAATCGTTCCCGCATACGGTGGAGCAGTTGCACATCTTGCTGCTCGACGCTTTTGGGTTTTACAAACCGCATGTTGGGCCGCTGCGCAGCCTCGGCAATGGCTAGCGCATCGTTGTAGTCATTTTTATTACCTTGCCGAAAAGGTACTACAAATTGAGGAGCAATTAACTTGACGCTGTGGCCCAACAGCTCAAATTCTCTGGCCCAATAATTTGCCCCACCACAGGCTTCCATCACAATCAGACACGGCTCAATTTGAGCAAGAAAGGGAAGTAAGTCCTTGCGTCTAAGCATTTTCTTTTTGATTAACTTACCCGCTTTATCGACGCCAACAGCATGAAAAACAGACTTTGCGATATCTAAACCGATTGTAGTAATCTTCATAGGTGGACCCGTCCTCTTTCTGATGAGTTTTAGCGACTACATCGTGGCCCATTGCGAGGCCGATTAAAAGTGGATGGGTCCATTCCATTATCCTTGTTCTTCTGAATCATAGGAGAACGATATGTTTGGTAACTGTAGTGGCTTGCACACATAATCCCTTCGGCGCGATTACATCCGCCAAACTGGGCTCACATTAGCTGATAATAAGCGGGACCACCGACTCACATTAACTGCCAATGGACGCAGATTAATTAACAACGGGCTTACATTTATCTTGGCGGACTCACATTAATTGCCAATAAACAGCCATGATCCAACAAGCTCGTAGAGAGTCGAGATATGCTGTATCAGCGGACAAGCAACAAGGCCTTAATGTAGGCTAACTTTACATTTTTGGCGCGTTGGGTAAATTCGGTATGATTAAAACTGCTCCCTGAAGCCTTCGGCTATTTTCTCCAGTTGGTTCATTAAGCCGCTATCACGATCGGTATTATCGACATCATTCGGCTTGTTCTTATCCCAATGTTTAATGATGGCTATCAGTAGGTAACAATGGCTGTTGAAGAAGCCTGGACAATACACCAGAACATAACCGCTGGTCCGTTTGAATTGCACTAGCTTGAGCGGAAAACCTGCAGCTTTGAAATGCAGATGTTGTAATTCAAGATACGAGCGGTTATGGGTAAACAGGTAAGGAACGTCGCGGCCAAAGGTGGTAGGCAGGCCTTTACCTTCCTTATACACCCGAAAATCATCTACTAATGCTTTGGTAGCCAGCTCACCTAGGGCCTCTTTTAAATAGGGATGCGTAAATATGCGTACCGCCTTTACTTCCATTCCTCAAATTCTCCCTTGGCACCTTGCTTCAGTTTGTTGGCCATCTGAGTAGAAACCTTATCCATGTTTAGATTGGCAGCAGTAAACTGGGCAGGGATGCTTTCCAATGTGGTGGTGCCACGTTGGGCAAACTCACAAAACGCCGTCATTTCTTCAAACAGTGACGCCGGTACCGCATAAAACTGGATTTGGTTATTAGATGACACCGCAATTGCATCTCCTTGGGCTTCGGCTAATGCAGCACTGGGGTTTGATTTGAACTTGCTGATCGGTGTGGTATAGCCACATAAAATTTTCTGTAACATCATAGCTCCATTTTCTACTGTTGCGACAGTTATACTAAGACCTAAGTATAGACCTAAATTTAGACCTATACCAGTATCGGATTATTCATCCATCAAGTTCAAATAAACGACGGATTTAGTGGTTACCTGCAAGTCGATGGTTACGCCGGTTATGCTAAAACCGATGCCGAACTCGTGGGCTGCTGGGCCCATGCTCGTCGTAAGTTCACAGAGGCTGAAATCGCTCAGCCTAAAGGCAAAACGGGCAAGGCAAACTGGGCTCTGAACCATATCCAGAAAATCTACCGAATCGAAACCTTGAATAAAGACTCAAGTCCCGAGGTTCGCCGCCAACAAAGGCAGCTGCACAGCCAACCCTTACTGGATGAGTTGCATCGTTGGCTGGAGAAATCACAACGCCATGTGCCACCTAAAAGCAGCTTTGGGAAGGCAATAACCTACTGCCTTAATCAATGGCCCAATCTGAACCGCTATCTTGAGGATGGGCGACTGAATATCGACAATAATCGCGCAGAGCGAGCCATAAAGCCGTTCGTCATTGGCCGTAAAAATTGGCTATTTGCCAATACGGCCAATGGAGCAAAAGCCAGTGCCATACTGTACAGCATGATAGAAACTGCCAAGGCTAATGGGCTTATGCCTTTTGACTATCTCATGTACTGCCTAGATCAGTTGTCACTCAAGCCAGAAAGCCTGGATCATTTGTTACCTTGGAATGCAAAACTAGGCTAGGTGCAGATCACCGGACGGATACTAACACTCAGTTTGGCTGATAAGCCAAACATGGCAATTTATCCTCAATTAGTGTAATGTAGTTTGATGTATACATTGTATGATGAGGTTTACCATGAGTGTCATGTCAGTACGCTTATCCGATGAAATTGAGCAAAAGCTGGTACAGCTTGCCCAGTCAACTGGCAGAACTAAATCGTGGTTGGCCAGCCAAGCGATTCAGGATTATTTAGACCGGGAAGCTTGGCAAATTGCTGAAATCCAAGCCGCATTACGTGAAGCCGATGCCAGTGATTTTGTGCCAGAGAACGAGATGAATGCCAAGTTCCAGCGTTGGGGGAACAATGCGGGTTAAATGGCTGCGCAAGGCCGCGCAAAATCTTGAAGATGCGTATGATTATTTAGCCAAAGACAACCCCAAGGTCGCTCAAGCATTCGTGCAAGACGTTTACCGCTTAGTGAACTTATTGCCGGCGCAACCCGCCATGGGACGGGCTGGGCGCGTAGTTGGTACACGGGAACTGGTTATACAGGATTACCCGTTCATCATCCCGTACAGGGTTAAGCAAGATGAAATCCATATTCTACGGATATTCCACACGCGATTACGCTTACCTAGTCAGTGGTAAGAAATTGATTTAATTGCAAAAAGTGCTATGAGCTCCTCAGAACTTTTTAAGCGGCTTTAGGCAAGAGTGATTCATTGACATCCTCCACCTCCTTTAGGCTACCGTATGCACACATTTTTTGATCTAATGTCGTCAGTTGGCAAACAAGACAAAGTTAAAGGATAAAAATGGATTTCCTTCGAGATGATGAATTGATCGTAGAACAGTACGCAGTCGGCTATTTCAACGACGAACGTTTAAAAAAACAGCTGCGGAATTGCATGCCAAGATGGTTGCTCAGCAAACTGTTTGTTTACGGCAACTGGGGTCTGTGCGGGCTGGTGAAGTCCGTTTCGGGCGATTTTTGGCTAACAAAAACGTCACCATGCATGAATTAAGAAGCGGGGTCTGTGCTCCAACTCTGGCTCGCTGTGCTGGAAGGCATGTGCTTGCGATTCAAGACACCACCGAAATCAACTATCAGAACCACGCTCGACGAGTCAGCGAACTGGGCACTGTAGGTAATGGCACCGACCTCGGCTTATTCCTGCACCCTGTTCTGACGGTTGATGCGGAGGATGGGGCCTGTCTGGGATTAGCTGACCTGCACATCTGGCAACGACTTCACGGCAAATCCCCCGACTACAAGAAGCAACCGATTGAAGAAAAAGAGAGTTATCGCTGGTTAGAAGCGCCACAGCGCGCTCGGGAATGTTTGCAATCTGCAGCCAAAGTAACCGTTGTTGCGGACAGAGAGGCGGACATCTACGAGCTGTGGAGCCGAATTCCCGACACCAGTACCGAGCTATTAATACGGGCCGGTCGAGATCGAAACCTGGTCACCCACACAGATCAGAAATTGTTTGAGTGGATAGCGGAGCAACCCATCCGCGGAGAATACATACTGTCGCTGCCAGCAATAGCCAACAAGAGAACGGCGCATGATGCCTTGATGCATGTGCGTTTTGAGCAGGTGACCATCAAAAAGCCCCAGAGTTGTTCGGACAAGAAGGCCCCAAAACAACTAACGCTGAACATGATTGAGGTGGTGGAAGATCCCGGCACAGTGGTTGGTAAAGAGAAGCCTATTCACTGGCGACTTCTGACGACGCATCCGGTGTCTACACTCGCGCAGGCACTGCAGTGTATTGAGTGGTATTGCAGTCGATGGCAGATAGAGCAATTTTTTAGGACGTTGAAAAAGCAGGGATTAAATGTGGAGTCCAGCCTTGTAGAGAAGGGTGAACGACTGGAAAAATTAGTGGTATTAGCCGCCTCGGCGGCAGTCAGGACCATGCAGCTAACCCTGGCGCGAGAAGGTAATACCACCCGTCCGGCCAGCGATACGTTCACGAAGGAAGAGCAGGATTTTTTGGAGCATTTGCAACCGGAATTGGAAGGCAAGACCGACAAGCAGAAAAATCCACATGAAAAGAGAACACTGGCCTGGTCTTCATGGATCATAGCAAGACTGGGTGGATGGAAAGGTTACAGCTCGGAACGCAAACCTGGTCCAATAACCATGCTGCATGGATTACAGCGGTTTTCATCCATGCAGCAAGGTTGGTTGCTAGCGCGCCGTTTGTTTCAACATTGATATATGTGCATACGGTAGCCTCCTTTAGGGGGGAGGATGTCAATTCCAGCAGAACCTTCTTAGCTACACAATCCCACAAATACCCGAGCATGAAGGAGAGTACACGCTTGCTCGCAGCAATATGGTAAAAATCAAAAAATTAATATATTTTCCCAAAAAGGGAAATTAATTATTGACTATCGTTTATGCGTTTCCCATAATGGGAAATATAGAAAAGGGGATTGCATGAGAGTTGTTTCAAGAGTCGCATTGCGGGAGTTTTGGGAGCAGCCCATTTATCAAGATAGTGAGCAACCTCTCAAGTCATGGTACCAGGAAGCTAAAAACGCTAACTGGCAAAATCCGCAAGACATAAAAGCGTTGTACCGCAACGCGAGTTTTGTTGGCAATAACAGGGTGGTATTCAACATCCACGGCAATAAGTACCGTCTTATTGTGGCCGTGAATTACAAGTTTGCAATGGTCTATGTTTGCTTTGTTGGTTCTCATGCTGAGTATGACAAAGTTGATGCAACCACAATTTAGGAGGTTTGCAATGCAAATTAAACCGATCAGAACCGTGGCTGATAATGAAGCAGCCTTAAAGCGCATTGAACAGCTTTTTGATGCTGAACCTAACACGCCAGAGGGTGAAGAGCTGGAAGTGTTGATCACGCTGGTGAGCGCGTTTGAGGACGCTCATTTTCCAATTGAAGCGCCAGATCCAATCGCGGCCATTCAGTTTCGCATGGAACAGCAAGGGCTTGTTGATGCCGATATGGTGCCGTTCCTTGGGCAACGTAGCCGAGTATCAGAAGTGCTAAACCGCCAACGTCGGCTTAGTCTGAACATGATCCGCAAGCTGAATGAGGGGCTTAAAATCCCGCTGCCTTGCTTGGTCAAAGAATACCAATTAGCTAAATAACGGAAGGTCTATGACTACTCACAAGCATGGCGAATCGAGAAATCAGAAGGTAGAAAGTACCCAAGGCCAATTTGACATCCTCCACCTCCTTTATCGTCATCGGATGAGACTCAGCCTTTTCTTCTTTAAGTGAGCGATAGCGTCTCAATGGGTATTCAAATTTATATTCTTCTGCCGCGAGGCTTACCATGGAGACGATGAGCCACAGTAAGTTATTAATGCGACGGTTAGATAATTGACGGGTATTATCTGCTCTCACCATTTGCATTAACTGCTGACGATAAAAATCGACCTGCGATAGGATGATCTCATTCATCAATGTATTGCCAAATTGTGGGATCAGATACTTATCTAAAACGTTTTGTATGGTATTTCTATAGCTATTTTTCCACGTCGCCTTTTTGCGTTCAAACCACTGATAGGCAAAATCATTGAAAAATGGATATTCACGATCAGGATGTTTCTCACGCTGCAACAGCTCAAATTGAGCGATTTTTTTTACTTTTGGGGAAATAATCACGGTATTGGAAGCAGCCTAAGTCTATCTCTGCATTAATTTTTTTGAGTGTTGTCTTGGCAGTTGCAAGGTTTTTAGGTGTGGCCAGCATTTTTGTGCCTTTGCCTAGACGCTTACTCATTAACATTACTTTGATTTGGTATCTAACATCATATATTATTGCTGTGTTAACTATTCACACAAATAGGTGGAAACATGTCACGGACAACCAGTGTTACTATCGGATCACAGTTAGATGAATTTGTCAGTCAGCTTATTTCGTCAGGTCGCTATGGCTCGACAAGCGAAGTTGTTCGTTCTGCCTTACGACTATTAGAAAGACAAGAAAACCAGACGATAGCTTTGAAAATGGCGATTGAAGCTGGTGAGCAAAGTGGTGAATGCGCATTATCACTTCATGACATCGCTGCAATGGTGAAACAAAAGCACAATGTATAAACTTTCCAACCTTGCTGCCGAAGACTTTGAGCGAATTTTTGAATACACCCTATTGAACTTTGGTGTTAAGCAAGCGGATGACTATACGGTAAGTATGCATAATGCTTTGTTGGCAATCACTGAGCAGCCTCTAATGGGGCATGAATGTCCAGAAATTGCTAAAGAACTTCGACGTCATAATCATCATAAACATGCGATTTTCTATAAAAAACAGACTTATGGGATCTACATCCTCCGCATCCTTCATCAACAAATGGAACCATTACGGCATTTTTATCCAGATACTGAGTGATTTCTCACCGCCCTATCGGGTGATGCTTTTTATTTCGTTAGCCGCTGCTCGATAGTATCGAAACTTACGCAGCTTCCATAAGCAGAAATGACCGTCCAGCCGCCTTTAATTCTAGAACTCTTGAATTGCTGGGTTGGCCGTATCTTGATGTTGATCCGCGAGCTATCAGCCAAGCACTCGATATTGCACCTCAATATGAAGTTATACATTGTATAACCCCATATTTGGTGGTAGCATGTTTAAACAATGTATCATGGTTGGTGAGGTTAATATGCAGACCAGTATCAAAAAATGGGGGAACTCTGCCGGAGCAATTATCCCTGCTGCCGTGCTGAAGAAAGCAGGGTTCGGTATGGGGGATCAAGTTGAAATAGAGGTTGTTCAGGGGTGTATTGTGATGAGCCCAGCAACCCCAATATTCACACTTGATGAGTTGCTAAGTGCCAGTCCAAAAGGGTCTTTTGAACTTGATTCAGAAGATACTCAATGGCTGAGTTCGTCACCTGTAGGCAAGGAAGAAATCTAATGAGTTACACCCCCAAACGAGGTGACATAGTGTGGATTGATTTTGACCCATCTGCGGGACACGAGCAGGCTCATCATCGTCCTGCGCTGGTACTTTCGCCTGAGCCGTTCAACAAGCAAATTCAACTTGCTTTAGTCGCGCCAATAACATCTAGGGTTAGAGGTCATGGTTTCGAGGTTGCTGTTGATACCGACAAAACCAAAGGTGTTGTTTTGTGTCAACAAGTCAAGACGATTGACTACGCAGCAAGGGACGTCAAGTATATCGAAAAAGCTCCCGTTGCAGTGCTAAATGAAGTGCTCGCAAAAGTGCGAGTATTGGTCAGTTAAGAAGAGGAAATCAGATATGGCTCAACCCTCCTATACTCGTGATCAATGAAGATGCTTGATTTTCAGTGACATGAGGATTAAGGTCGCTGTCACGAGACTACTCCTGACCAAAAGAGACCCTGCATGCTCAAACGAGTGACGGGCTTGTTTGTGACCGCATTAAAGCAGTACTTCTTGCATCCGAAGGCTGGACCGCGGCAATGATTTCTCAAGCATTACGGATAAATGAATCAACGGTCCGCCGTCACCTTGCCGATTACACCTTGTCAGAGAAGCTCAAGTCTGAAAATGTCGCGGTTCACAAAGCCTGTAATCTGTTGAGCAAACCGCAGAGTTAATTGCCCATTTAACTCAGACTCAGGCAACCAAAATCTCACACGGCTGGATATATACAGGGCAGGACAAAGCCAAAGAAACCAACGGCAGTCGTAGGCGGCGTAAACTGATTGTAAGCTTACGGCAGCATAGCTGAACTTAATCAACATAGTCTGATTTACTAAATTAGCGCGAGCATTCGCTGCTTTTTCATGGCATTTGGCGACCATCAATCTAGTTTTTGCTTTTCTTGATAGCTGACGCTGCTTACGTCTGAGGTTTTTCTCAGCACGCTTTACAAATCTTCGGTTGGCTATCTTTTTGCCATTCGATTCGATGGCGAAATGAAACAGCCCCAGATCAACACCTGTGACCTTGCTTGCAGTGTGAAGTAAAGTTGGTACTTCCACTCCATCATCAGTAAGAATTGATGCGTATGTCAAATTAACGTTTGGAGAAGAGAGAAAGGGATGCGCTCTTGTTCCAGTCGTAAGTTAGGTTGCCAATGGGCCTTGAGTCGTTGGTATAGCAGTTGCTCTGTCTCATTTAAGTTGGGGAGCTGTTCGGCTCTGTGGGCTGTGGCAGAAGGCTCGCTTCCCCACCAAGAGCGGCAGGCAAGTAGGGTTGCTTCATCCATTAGTAGAGAACGGGTACGCGGAAAATAGCTGCGTAGTTGCGATAACATGGCAAAGCCATGGCTGTCGATATCGCCCCAGTAGTGGATCTGGCAAGCGCCCAGCCAGGGCACCTCTTTGAGCAGTTGCACGCCATAACCCAGGCCGAAAATCACCAGTCCATTGCGTACCCCAGGAAATGCCAGGCCGTTGATCTTGTTCTCGGTAATAAAAACCCGATCCACCAGCAGGTCCAGCTTGGCGAAGTCGCGCACCGTCAAGGTGATGTCGCTGGCCCCGGCAAACTCGGCCGCCAGTTGCGGGTCAAGTAGACGAAAGCGGACCTGCGGCTCCTCGTAGCGCAGGCCAAAGCGCCGTTCGAAGCCGTGATCGCGCAAGCTGGTCACGGTCGGGTCAATCGCCTGCTCTGGTAGCAGCTGATCCAGCAGACTCTTCAGTATGCTTTTGTGTTGCTCGATAAATTTGGTATCGACGCCGGGTATGTCCAGTTGGCGCAGGTAGCAATCGGGGCGTGGGTGAGCACAGAAGTGGCGACAGACGGCGATGAGCTCAGGCCAATGACCCGCCTGCTTTTCTAGTTGTGCCGGATTGTCCAGCAACCAGGCCTGCAGCGCCGGGAAGGCGGCGAGCAGCCGTGCGTGCTCATCGCAAAAGATCCGCCAAGCCTGTGCCTGCCCGACAAAGCGGGCCAAGGCGGCCATATCGGCAAACTCGACGGCAGCAGGCAGCCATTGGCGCCCCATGGTCGGGTAGTTGACCTCCTGCTGCTGCAACGTGATGCCGGGCAGATCGGTCAGTCCCTCCTGCAGGCGGGCGATCTGCTGGCGCAGGGCGGCAAAGTCGTGCAGCAGTGCTTTGTCGGTGGGGCGGGATAGTTTGATGGTGAGGGGGAACAGTGATTCTCCCTCAAGCCAGGCCCGATGCAGTCCATAACCTTGCCATTTCTTCAGTAGTTTCTGCTTGAGTGTCTTGAGTTCGATCATGGTCATGTCTCCACGGAACCATTCACGTCTGAAGCCTGCACCTCAGCAATCGGGACCTCAGAAACCAGCGTGCTGTAGCTGCCGAGAGCCTGATGTTGAGCCAGCCGTTGCCGATACTCCTCGATGGTCATGTTCAGCAGCATGGATCGATTCTGCTTCAGATCGACAAAGTGCACATGGCGGACATAGTGCTCGATGACATCGAGTTTTTGCAGGGGGGTGACCAGCAGCAGTTGCAGCCCCAGCTTCTTGAACAGCTCCAGCCCGAAGCGGGTGCTGTCTTTGGAGCCACGAGCGAAAGCTTCATCGATCACCACCAGATTGAAGCGGCGCTCGGCACGGGTCTGGGTAGTCTCGCTGCCGACCAGCCTGTATTGCAGCAAGATAGCGGCGGCCAGAATGGAGTAGGCCAGTTTCTCCTTCTGTCCCCCCGATTTACCACCGGAGTCGGAGTAACACTCCTTCTCGCTGCCATCCTCCCGGTAGCGTTCGATAACGTTGAACAAATGCCAGAAGCGCACATCGACGACCTTCTGGGTCCATTTTGCATCTTGTCGCATCTGCTCGATCAGTGACTTTACTTGTTCGAACTTCTGCTCCGAGTAGAGGTTGTCATCCAGCGTGTGCTCGACACACTGTTTGATACGCTGCTTGAACTCGCGGATCTCCACATCAGGGGAGGAGACGCTGTCAATCTCGATAAAAGTGCCGATCTGGTAGTCCAGTGCATACAGCGACTGGTTAATGAGCCGGATGCGGGCACTGATCTCCTCTTCATGTTTGTCGAGCTGGCTGCGAAACAGCGCCATGGCGCGGATGGTGTCGCGGTTAAGCATCTCCTTGAAACGCGCTTCGTGGCGTGGCAGATCCTCCTGCTGCAGTTGTTGGAGGATCTGTTGATATTCCTTCAATGCCGCCAGATTCTTGTCCAGTTCACTGGCATCGTTGGGAAAGCGGTAGTGGAAGGTGCTCATGGCATCGATCATTTGCCCCTCCTTCTTGCGCCGTTTCTCCTCCAGATGTTGCACCCGCTCGTTGAGTTTACCGCGCAGCAAGCTGGTCTGGTTAGTCAGCATGTCGAAGCGCAACCCGGCGCTGGCACCATACTCCTGATAGAACTGGGTCAGGGTCGCAAAACAGCGCTCGCGCAAGATCGGCGGGACGCTAGCCAGCAAGGCCTCTTTTTCCGTCAGGGCAAGGGTATCGGTCTCGATCTCACTCTGTTGTTGCCCCACGCTGGTTAGCAGGTTATCGCGCTCGCTCCCGAGCGCCTTGAAAGCTTGCTTGGCCAAGGTTAATTGTTGCTGCAGCGTCTGAAGCAGGTCCGAACTCTGCTCCAGTATCTGTACTTCTTGCTGCAGCCGTTCTATCTGCTCGCTAAAACGTGGCCAGTTAATCTGTTCAAACCCCAGATTGAAATCGGCCAGTCTTAACGCCTGATGACGAAGTTTGTCGAGCATGCTGCGGCGCTGCTCCTGTTGTTGCAGCTGCTGCTGGCGTTGTTGGATTTGCTGCTGCAACTGGCTGTACTGTTGGGCCAGCAGTAGGATCTTCTCCTTGTTGCTCCAGCCCAGCACATAGCGGCTCTTATCCTGCAGGGCGTGCCTGTCGTCTTTCTCATGACGTGAGGGGCCGGATTTGATCTGGCCGTTGATGGATAACGCCTTGTCGCTGCGGCGAAAGGTGGCCAGATCCTCGCAGCAGAGATAGTCAAAGCGTTGCAGCTCTTTGTGCAACCAGTCGTATTGCTCACAGGCCGGTTTTATCTCCAGCTTGCCCAGCAGCGAGCCAGGCGTCGCCGGGCTTGGCAGATAATCGGCAGGCTGGCGTACCCGGTAATAGACCAGGCGACTGCCCAGATGGGTTTTTTCCACCCATTCGCTGATCGTGGGGTAGAGTCGCTCCGGCACCAGCAGGCTCAGGGCAAAATTGTGCAGCACCCGCTCCATGGCCCCTTGCCAGGCGAGTTCCTTACCCTTGACCTGCAGTAGCTCACCGACAAAGGGGAGCTGGCTCTCATCTAACCCCAGTTCGGCACAGAGTCGCTCGCGTATGGCCAACTGCTGAGCGGGAATGTTGCTCTGGCGTTTCTTCAGGGCGGCGAGTTCGTCGCCCAGTTGCTGCAGTTGGGCGCTCTGCTGCCACTCCTGCTGCTTGAGCGTATCTCGCTGCTGCTCCAGTTGGGCCAACTCGCCCATCAGTGTCTCGGCCCTTTCCTTGGCGGCGGCCTGGTTGCTGACAAAGCAGTCGAGTTCCAGAGTATCCGGCAGGGCCAGGGCTTGGGTCAGATCGCGATAGTCTTTGTAGTGATGGCGAGCCGTGTCGCGCGCCTGACTCAGGCGGTGCATCTCCCCCTGCAGCTGTTGCAGGCGGCTACCGCCATTTTCCAGGATCTGTTGATGCAAGGTGGCAACCTGTTGCTCCTGCTCACCGAGCCTACGATCCAGGCTCTCGCGCTGCAGTTGTAGCTTGTCCAGGTTCTGGCGGCTGCGCTGCAGTCGCTTCTGATAGAGGGAGATGGCATGTTGTGCCATGAAGCCATCGGTCAGCTCCCGACACTGCTGGATATGCTGTTTCTCCTGTTCGGCCTGCAGCACGTTCTCCCCCAGTCGGCTGACAGGCTCCAGCAACTCGACCTTCTGGCGGGCTGCGACCACCGCATCATGCAGCCGCTTGAGATCGTCATAGTTGCGCTCCAATTCCTGGATCAGCCCCTCGACATCGGGCTGGGTCAGCATGTTCTGGCGTACGAAGTCAGTGACCGAGCCCACGGACTTCATCGAGATGGTCTGATTGAAGAGATCCAGCGCCTTGCCATCGTTACCCAGTCCCAGCGCCTTGCAAAAGGCTTGCTGATAGGGGCCAAAGCTGTCGAACAGCTCGCAGCCACCCTGCTGTTTTAGTTGCTTTTTCAGTCCGGCTATCTTGTCACCAAAGCCGCTGAAGTGGTTGGCGATGGTAAGGGGCTGCTCGGCCACCAGAAACAGTCGCTTGACCCGCTTCTCTGCGGGTGGCAGCCAGCATACCTGGGCCAGGGTCACGCTCTGTTGCAGGGCGGCGGAGTGGAACTGGGCCAGCAGAACGCTGTAGTGATCCTTGCCGCGCAGGCCGACCGGACGCGCCTTGCCATAGTCATCCTGCTGGGAGGTATAGAAGCCATGGAAGTAGGACTCCAGCGAGCGTTCCTTCTCCTCGGCGCCTGCCGCCTTGTTGAAGGCCAGCTTGCGGGTGGGAACCAGCAGGGTGGTGAGACCGTCCACCAGTGTCGATTTGCCACTGCCGATGTTGCCGGTCAGCAGGCTGTTGTCGCCCTCTACGGCCAGATGCCAGATTTGCTGATCGAAGGTGCCCCAGTTGAACACCTCGAAACGCATCAGGCGAAAGCCCTGCAGGGCCTGGTTTGGCAGGCTGTGCTTGGCTGAGATTTGCGCGTTCAGCTCACTATTCACTCGGTGTTCTCCTCGTTGTACTCTTCAGCGTTCTCTGTCGTATTCCCGGCGACAGCCAGTTTTTGCGCTAGTAGCTGGTTGAATTCCACTATCTGTTCGGCGGTGACAAAGGCCTTGAGAATGCGCGGCACCTCGAAGTCATCCGGATGCTTGGGTAGCATTGAGAGGAAGCCCATCTCATCGCATTTTTTGATCAGCGCATCCAGCTCGCGGCGTTGCTTTACCTCATTACCCACCTCGGGGTAGTAGGGTAACAACCACTGGTGGATCTCCTGCCGGGTGACGATGAGGCGGGGCGCACTCTCTGCGCTGTCGTGCTCGGCCAGCCGCTTGCGCAGGCAGACCAATAGCAGTGTCTGGCCAAAGCTCAGGTTACGGCGGCTGATCAGGCGTGGTAACTCCTGACCGGACTCTTCTTCCGCGCTCTCGGGCTGCTTCAAGAAGGCGTACCCTTCGGCCTCGTCGATCAGCAAGGAGAGGCCAATCTGCTGGAAGTAGTCGCGGATGCTGTGTTGTTCGCGCAGTAATACCTGCCAGAGATCCCGTTGCCGATGCAGATAGAGAGGGCCCTTGAGCAGCCGGATGAGCACGGCAGACTTGTCCCGTTGGGCATCCGCCCCCAGTGCGCTTGTTTCATGGATGGTCGACATGGTTACAGCTCCCTGACAAAGGTGATGGCTGGAATGCGCAATATCCGCCAGAGTTCAGGCTCGGCCTGCCAGCGGATCTGTTGTTCCCGGGTGGTGTCGATGTGAGCAGGCAGCGTTTGCTCGCAGGCCAGCTTGATATAGGTGAGCACCTCATCCAAGCCATGGCGTATCGGGTAGTGTTCGATGACCTGGGCCAGGCTCACCTGACCTTGATAGTCACTCAGACAACGTTGGATGTGGCGTTGCAACTGCTGTTCGTCGATATGGCTCACCTCGAACAGGGTACGCAGATCCACTTCTGCCTGTGGCACGGCTTCGGCTACCGAGTTATTGAACTGTTCGCTCTGCGGCTGATGGTAGAGACCGCGACTCAGCAGTACAGAGAGCGTGGCCTGTTGCTCTGACACAGAGGCAAAATCCGGATAGCTGCGGCTATCAAGCCCTTCCAAGCGATGCGCCTGTGCCTCGAAGTCGCGGATCAGTTCCAAAATGCGTTTATTGTCCTGGGATTGCTCTTGGATGTAACGGCGCAACTGGTCGGTGATCTGCTGGCGGGTGATGTTCACCTTGGTTCCCGCATCCAGCAGGTAACTGTAGAGATGACTGAGCAGGGTGTCCTGTTGCACCAGATTTCTCGCCTCTTCATGTTCTAGCAGTGACTGCAGGTTCTGGCGCATGGCACTGCGCATCTGTGGCGTCATCAGTAGCTCGAAGAAGGCGCTGAAGGACAGTCCTTCGTCCGAGTTGTCGATGACATCCTGATCGCCAAACACCTGATCCAGTACCAGTCCCTTATGCAGGCCACTCTGGGTGATGGTCTTGCGTGTCTCCTTGTCCAGACTGCGGAAGTTGGCTTCCACTTGGCGAAAATCCCCCAGCAGTTGGCGCGAGAGATCGCCCAGAAAAAACAGCCGTTCGCGGATCTGGGTCGCTGACATCCCCGTATCCTGTCCCTGCTCGACGGCACAGATGGCCTGCTCAATCTCGGCCTTGCGAGCGCTCAGGGTGGCGAGCTTGGATGCACTGTCTTCAGTGGTGCCGTGGACCAGCTCTCCGATCAGATCGAGCAACAGTTTGAGCCGTGACTCGGTGCCGACAAACCGGCGCCCCTGCATCTCCTCGATCCAGCGCAGGGCTTTTTCGATCTCGGGCAACAGGTCGCACTCGGGTTCATCGCTCTGCAGTGGCAGGTATTTGCGCAGATAGCCGCCCCGGCTGTTGATCCAGTCGTCGACATAGGCGCGGGCACTCTTGGGAAACAGCTCGGGACCATGGCTGTCGGCAATGTCCTGCAGATGATGTTCCAGTGCGTCGATCAGTTCCTGATAGGGGATGGCACGGCGGTTTTTAGCCAGAAAGGCCCGATGCAGAAAGCTGGCGAGCAGGGCAAAGTGAGGGGAGCGCAACAGACGCAGCGCCAAGCTTTGCTCCTTGAACTGCTCCAGAAACTCAAAGCTCAGATCCTGATTCATGGGGCAACTCCAGGCAGCAGGCGGCAGTTGGTCAGTGTGGCGACTACGTCATGGTTGGCCAGTCTGAGCGGATGGGAACGGGGATCGAGCCGGGCATCTGGTGAGCAGTCGACTCGCCACTGTTGCAACAAGTAACCCACCAGCGCCTCGCGCACTGTCAGCGTTAATTGTCCATCGGTCATGCCATAGTCCAAGGCTATGGCTTCTGGGTGGACAAGCGCGGGGTGGGGGACGAGTGTCAGCGTCATCTGTCGCTGCCAGGCGAGATCTGCCTCGCGCTGTTCTGTGTTTGGGGCTTGCGCCAATTCGTGCACTTGCAGCAGGCGGGTTGTGACGAAGTCGCGAAACTCACCATGCCGCCGGTCGTAGGCGCGGACATGCCAACGGTGGCCGTTGTTAACCAAGACATGGGGGACCAGCTCACGCTCTGTCTCACCGGAACTTAAGGAGTGATAGCGCACGCTGATGGCCCGCCGCTGCGTGATGGCGCGCATCAGGGTGGCTATGGTGTTGCTGTCTGGATGGATGAGGCGGATGGCATCTACACAGTGTTCGCCGGGTGGCGAGATCTGTTTTACGCCTTCACCCATACCCTGGCTCAGGCGGCTGAGCAGGGTTTCCGGCTCATGGTTAAACAGCGGTACAAATTTTTGCGTTATGTGATAGCGCTTGGTTTGGTGTTTGAACTCTAGGTTTTCCGGAGCCAGTTCACGGTATAGCGCCAAATCCCGGGTACAGGAGGCAGATCCGACCGCAAACTGGCGTAGCAGATCGGTTTTGCTCACCTCGCCAAAGTAGTAGAGGCAGAAGTCTATAAACTCCAAGCGGTTACGTTGAGCATGAGGATAGAGATGAAAATCACCAAGTCTTGACATAGGACTTCTCATTTTGCTTTAGTGCGCTTTATAGTATATGGCTAATCAAAATGATGCAATCATTTTGATTAGATGGTGGCGGTTTTGCTCACCAACCCACGAATTGGAGAGCAACTGTTCCAGTTTGAGCCCTGTGAGGTTAGGAGGATTTTGGTTGGGGAGTACGATGTTCGTTATGAGATCCTTGATTCGATTATCTACATGCTGCGACTATGGTATACGCGAGAAAATCGTTGAACAAAACGCCCGCGCAATCCCGCTCCTTTAGGTGCGGGCCAAGCGGGAGGTGTATTGTAGTTGGTAACACTGCTTCAGTTTGAGGGGTAACTACCTTGAAAAACACCGATCTTGCTGTAGTGCAGCAAATTTGGGGCCACTGGCAACTGATGGTTGCTATCTGTGGTCACCTTGAACTTACGAGCTGCTTTGGCTTTTAACCCTTGTCTTTTCATGCTGTTCAATATCGTTTTCAGGTCTGCATGGTCGCCATTTTCAGCCAACGCAACCTGAATATGGCGCGCACCGTCACGTTGCTTACCTTGCGTAAAAGCCTTATTGATTTTCTCGTCCAGCGCGGCCCGCCGTAGGGCTTTCTCGCCAGGTTCTTCACCGGTACGACGCCACTGATAATACCCACTTCGCGATACACCAAACACAGCGGCCATGCGCAGCAGGTGGAACCTGTGTTGGTGCTCCAGCATAAATTCAAATGCAGCTACTTTTGATTTTTCGCGAAGTAGGTTGCGGCCTTTTTTAAGATGGCTAAATCCTCAGCCTGATCAGCCAGTTGGCGACGTAACTTAGCTACTTCGGCCGCTAGTTCAGCTTCACGCTGGCTAGTAGTGGATTTTTTCTCTGATGCATTACGCCAGTTGTAAATCTGGGTTTCGTATAGCTTCAACTGCGGTGCTGCTTCGGCCACGCCAACACGCTCGGTCAGTTTCTGGGCTTCGGTTTTAAATTCTGCGGTATAAGTCTTACGGTTCTTTTTAGTTGTCATAGGCACCTCGTTATGTGATTTTACTCACTTAGCGCGGTGTACAGAACTACTGGATCAGATCACACAAAAGTGTGATTTGGTTGCCTTTGACATTCAGGGATTCACATCATCGCTTTGGCCAACGCGCAATCTAAACCTAAAAGTGGGATATAAATCCTATAATATTCAGTAAAGTGGGAATATAGTCCTGCCTTTCACATGTTAGAGTTGCTTTGATTTCAAAGTTGGACTATATTCCCATTAATGGCTGAATAGTGGGAATATAGTCCCTTTGGTTGGTGGTGTGGCTAAGCGTGATTTACACAATGTACTGTTTCCAAAGCAACGCAAAATCCTGACTCATTTTGGTGAGGACTTGTTGTTGGCGATGAAACGACGTGGTTTTACAAAAAAGCTGCTGTGTGAACGTACTGGTTTTGATCATAAAACCGTGAACAAAGTCTTCGCAGGTGATCCGGGCGTTGCCATAGGCACTTACTTAAAAGTAATGGCCGTACTTGGCATGGAAAGCAACTTTGCGGAAATGGCCGCTCATGATGAAGTGGGTATCAAGCTGCAAAACATAAAATTGCTGGAAGGTTCAAGATGAGCCGTGAAATCGTCGAAGTCTATGCCGACTGGCAGCCAATCGAAGCGCCACTGCTAATAGGGCGGCTTACTTATAGCGATTCAAGCCGAGGTGGCGTGTTTAGTTTTGCCTACGATAAAGCATTTTTAACCTCAACCTGTCGCTTGCAAATTGATCCAATCTTGACGCTTCACTCCGGTGAACTCTACAACGATGAAGCCGATAAAAACTTTCGCGCATTTCTTGATTCATCGCCTGATAGATGGGGACGTATTTTAATGCAACGGCGTGCGGCGATTGATGCGCGCAAAGGCATTCGAGCAACAAGTCGATTAAACGAATTGGATTACCTGTTGGGCGTGCACGACTCTTACCGGATGGGTGGTATTCGATTTAAGCGAGCAGGCTCGAATGCTTTTTTGGACGACAATTCTGAATTTGCTGCGCCGCCAATGGCTTCTTTGCGAGAGCTAGAGCACGCAGCCATGCAGATTGAAAAAGACGATGACATCGACAGTGACGAGTATTATCGCTGGTTGAAAATGCTGATTTCTCCAGGCTCATCATTAGGTGGTGCAAGGCCCAAGGCTTGTGTCACAGATGAACAAGGCCACTTGTGGATTGCAAAGTTTCCCAATCTAAATGATACCCATGACGTGGGCGCATGGGAGATGGTCTGTTATGAATTGGCTTTGGCGGCAGGTGTTGACATGTTTCCAAGTGAGATCAAGCAGTTTTCGTCACAGCACCATACCTTTTTAACAAAACGGTTTGACCGCGATGGCGAAAAGCGACTGCATTTTTCATCGGCCATGACACAGCTTCAATACTATGATGGTGAACAATTTCAAGGTGCCAGCTACTTAGAGATTGCTGAATTTATTTCCAATTGTGGTGCGCAAACCGAAGCTGATTTAGCACAGTTATGGCGACGTATCGTGTTTAATATTGCGGTGTCCAACACGGATGATCACCTGCGTAACCATGGGTTTTTATTAACAAAGAATGGTTGGAAGTTATCACCCGCTTATGATTTAAACCCGATAGTGGGTAAGCATGGCCTGCATCTGAATATTACCGATACAGACAACGCTCTAGACTACCAATTAGCCTTTGACGTAAAAGACTTCTTCCGGCTTTCGCAAACCCAAGCCACGCAAATTTACGATGAAGTATTAATGGCGGTTAAGCAATGGCAAACCGTTGCTAAGCGGCTAGGGGTCAGCCGAGCCGAGCAAACCATGAAACAATCAGCGTTTAACGTTTAATGGTGAGCTTACGGCAGCGTAGCTCAACTTATTTCAATTAATAATCAACAGATCCTTATTACGTATCAAAGCGCCTCTGCCAACTGATTTGAACCACTGACTTTTTTGTATCGATCTTGTAATTGTAAACTATACCCTTTTTCTAGTAGCCATGAAGAGTTCAGTACAACACCTTTAGGTGCTATAAAAAAGTAGTTGGTTTATTGCTTTGATTTTCTAAACTCGTAGGATAAAAGTAACTTAAAGCTGTGGAACAAGGAGGCGCAAAGGATATGCGCCCTGTCATTGAGAAAGAACTTCTTCATTACGACATCTTGTATGCACTGGATGAAGCTAGGGTACTCGATAACTTGGTTTTTCAGGGCGGAACTTCACAGCGTTTGTGCCGAGAATCAAATCGATATAGTGAATATCTTGATTTTGCAGGAGGTAGGGACTTCAATAGTAAGATGTTAATTGCAATGAAGCAGGTCGTTGAAAAGTATATCGGTAATCGGTATGGGCTTGAGGTGTAGCTCGTAGCATGTTCAGTGACATATGATGCAAATTAGCGACATTTTATGCCGCATTCTCCCGATAAATTTGGCAGGCATCCTCGCCAAATATTACATCTAACTGTTGACGGCGAAACTATTCATGGTGACCCAGAACGTATTCACGAATGTCCGTCCAACCACGAGCCCCTGCAATGACGGCACAGAGTGCACCAAACTGAACATCAAATAATGCTTTCATTTAGTTGTTGCATAGGCCCATTGCACGATTTAATGAATACAGGGGGAGTATATAGCATATAAGGCGCAGCAAAAAGGACGGCCTTCGGCTGGGAGACGCTTTGGCGTTGCGACGCAACTGCTAGAACGCCACTACGTGGCTCTAGGGTTTAGACTCTAGTAGCGATGCGCTTAAGCATTCTACGAATGCTGTTTTACTGCTGCAGTTTATAGATGCACTCAGCGCCATCTTTGATGGCTTGTTATATATCCTATCCATACTTATAATTTATGCGCACAAACAACGCGCATGGGTTATTGTTATGAGAAACAAATATAGCAATCAAGTACACAAAAAAGCTACAAATTTAAGCTTAAACAGTGAGTTATTAGCGGAAGCTAAACGCCTGAACATAAATCTTTCAGCGACAATGGAAAAGGCTCTTGAGAAAGAAGTAAAGCATCGCCTAAAAGCCGAATGGTTAGAACAAAATGCCCAAGCGATTAACGCTTGCAATGAATTGGTTGAAAAACAAGGCTTATTTTCTGATTCTTACCGAGTATTCTAATGTCACAGTTTGCCTTATACCAAAACCACGATAAGAGCACTGCAATTGCATATCCTTACTTTGTTGATGTTCAAAGTGAATTGCTTAATATCTTGAATACTCGGTTAGTTATTCCGCTAACACCTGTTGAACTATTGGAGAAAAAAGCCCCTAGGCATTTATGCCCTGTGATCCATATCGATGAGGGTGACTTCGTGATGTTAACTCACCAAATGGCAAGTGTACCAACGAAGATTTTACGTGAGCCTGTCAATGAGTTGAGTAGTTTCAGGGATGAGATCGTAGCGGCTATCGATTTTTTGATTACTGGCATATAACAGAAGCTGGAGCGTTGCTCGAGATGTATGGACTCCTTTGGCTAATCTTTGAATCGATTAAGACCGTACCCTCTTAGTGGGAGGGAGTCCATACATCTAGGAACGCCGTTTTACCGCTGCAGGTTACTGAACGGGCTCCGCCCGGACGGTGAGCTTGCGATCGTTCCGTCAACCGTCAACGTCTTTGCTTTTCCTCCCATCTTATTTTCTCTGACTGTTTTTGCGTTTTTTAGGTGTCATTAATTAGTATTTTTCTTAATTACTGAGTGCTGTAGGTTGCATTAATTAGCTGTTTTATCTATTTTTGAGTGCTATAGTGTTCATTAATTGTCGTCTGCTTTTAGGGGTTAGGTAATGCAAATTTTAACGGTGCAGATGAACATTGCCGGAGAATGGCGTGATGTTGCTTTGGTGGAGTTTTATGCGCCAGATAAGGGCACTGGCGGGCCATGTGTATTAAATTATGAGATTGAACATGTCACGTCTTACTTCCATCAATTTGCGCAAACTGCAGTGAGTGTATCGTTACCCGTTGATAATATCCCGTTGCGAAGCCCTCACTGGCATCGTTTTTTAGAAGATATTATGCCAGCAGGTTCCAGCCGGGATTATTGGGTTAAGCGGCTTGGATTGCAGGATTTGCCTAATTTGGAACGTGATTTCCAATTGTTGAAATATGGAACTATCGCGCCAATTGGCAACTTACGTATAAAAGAATCGGTGCCTGAAAAGGCTAAAAGATCATTACCTGTTACCTTTAGTATCGCTGATGTCAGTGAGTTGCAGATTGATTTTATTGAGTATGCCCAGTCTCGCGGTGCAGCAGCAGGTGGCGCTTCCGGCGCAGGCGGGGCCGCACCTAAGTTATTAGTGCGATTAAATGCGCAGCAAGATGTTTGGATTGATACCTTTCAAGATGATCCGCGTAATCTCGATCAGCCTTATTTAGTTAAGTTTCCAAGGGGTAAAACCACTCTGGATGGCGATATTTTGCGAGCAGAGTATGATTTTTATCATGAGCTTACACAATTGGGCTTTGAGACTATTTCCGTTGAGTCGATGAAGCTTATTGAAGCTGAACGTGGCCCTTCTTTATGGTTGCCACGCTTTGATTACGGTGTTGAGGCGGGAGCAATGGTGAGTTATGGCATGGAGTCGGTTTATGCCATTTTAGGTGAGCCGACAGCAAAGCCTTTGCTACATGCCGATGTGATTAGACGGCTTTTGGCCGCGTTTAATAAAAAAGAAAATTATGGTAATACCAGGACGCTACTCGACGTTGAGGCTGAGCTTGAAGGCAAGAGTGGCATTGAGGCGTTTGTTATTGAATGGGTACGTAGAGATTTATTAAATATTGCCTTTGGAAATTCAGATAATCATGGCCGAAATACCTCTTTTATCAAGTATGGAAACCGCGTCCAGCTGGCACCCATTTATGATTTTGCGCCAATGAAAGCAGATTATGAGATGATCACTCGTACCTTTACCTGGGGTGAGGGAATGGAGTTAGGTGGCGTGTATAACTTTCCTGCAATTGCAGAACATTTATCTGATTTACTGTCGCCTAATGAGTTAATGAGCGCTTTGAATGAAACCGCTGCTCGTTTGCTTGGTCTTGAGCAACGTTTACGTCAGCGGGGTGTGCCAGAATCGATTCTTGCGCATTCGGGAATTGGTTTTGCCACGTTAGAAGCGAGAATGCAGCAATGGGGGCTATTATGACGGTTTCATCTAATGTTGCAACGGATTCGATTGAAACAAAAGGCAGAGGTGGTCGAAAAAAAATTTCGGTTAATCGAAAGCCTTTGACCCTTAAAGATAGGGAAGATTTATTATTAGCCGCTACATTGGATCTCTTTTCGGGGAAAAAGACTCAAGGTCAAGTACTTAAATGGCTGAGAGTTGAGTTGTTATCACTGAGCCAGGACCAATATGCCAAAATGGTTGGCGTTAGCCGTAAAGCATTGTCTGATATCGAAAGTGATAAAGGTAAAAACGGTGTTGAGTTGATTAATCGAGTTTTTAGCGGAGTCGGGTTTCGTATAGCATTAATGCCAAAGGATAGTGTCGTGCTGAAAATGGCGGTAGAGGCGATTTAGAAGCTAAGATCTAGAACGCCGCAAAGCGACGACTGCCTGGGTGTAGATGCAAGTCAGGAATTAGATTGCCAAGCCCATGCTTTAATTGACATGGTGAACCCCGTTTAACATTAGCTATATGCCAACACTTGCATCCCCGCAAAACGAGGAACAATTTTCCGTCCTACGCTGAATGTGCAATGTAGTCATTGACTGCATTTTCTACCGCTGCATTCAAACTAATGCTTTGCGATAGCGCAATTTCATTAAGTCGAGCGTGAACCTCTGGCGAGATCCGAACGTTGAATTTGCCAGAGAAGTTTTTGTAAGGCTCAATGCCACGCTCCTGACACATCTCTAAAAAAACGCTTAATGACTTCGCGCCCTCGGCTTCCAATTGAGCGACGCTTTCACCATAGAAATCCGCGCCGCCGTTTAAGCCTACGAACTCACCACGGAATGTTTCAGCGTCTGGATCATAATCAATAAAGGCTTTTACCCCGTTGATCATCATAAGA